>JACRPL010000006.1 GCA_016223245.1 Candidatus Saganbacteria bacterium
GGATTAACAGCAGAAGCAGCTATAGTTTTATATCCTGAAGATATTTCTGAACTAGGAGCCTTTGTAGGAAGAGCAGCTAGAGCTTTATATCCTGAAAATATTTCTAAACTAGGAGTCTTTGTAGAAATAGCAGCTAGAGCTTTATATCCTGAAGATATTTCTAAACTAGGAGCCTTTGTAGAAATAGCAGCTAGAGCTTTATATCCTGAAGATATTTCTAAACAAGGAGCCTTTGTAGGAGGAGCAGCTAGAGCTTTATATCCTGAAAATATTTCTAGACAAGGAACCTTTGTAGGAGGAGCAGCTAGAGCTTTATATCCTGAAGATATTTCTAAACAAGGAACCTTTGTAGGAAGAGCAGCTATAGCTTTATATCCTGAAGATATTTCTAAACAAGGAACCTTTGTAGGAGGAGCAGCTATAGCTTTATATCCTGAAGATATTTCTGAACAAGAATTCTTTGTAGGAATAGCAGCTAGAGCTTTATATCCTGATTTTGAGCAGCAGATAAATTTTTTAAATGAAGTATCCAAAAGATCATGTATTGTCCCAGAAAAATTAATTCGACAGTTATTAAAAAGCAAAAAAAGACAACCCTTTGTTCCCATCCTTAATTTTGGGTCATTTCCAAAGTATTGCCATTGATGGGGATGACTGTATTTTGGTTTATGGCGGCAGATCGTTATTTGTTCTTGATGCAAAAGGTACGACTTAAGTCATTGGTCATTGGGATTTAGTGTATAATAATTATGTAATGCTAAAGAAAACCGACCAAAGTGCTATAAAATCATACCTCGAAGACAGCTCAAATCTTAAGGGATGCTTTGCTGAAGGCGTCTATTTTCCTGATAATGAAAAGGAAATTGGCGAAGCGCTAAAGGAATGCGCGTCAAAACAGGTGCCGATTACGGTTTCAGCGGGTTGTACGGGGACAACAGGAGGATGCATACCATATGGTGGCTGGTTGCTTGGGACTGAAAAGCTAAACAAAATCATCACCATCGATGAAAAAAAGAAGTTCGCAATAATTCAACCGGGGGTTTCATTGAGAAATTTTCAAGGACAATTACAAGGACGAGGTTTGTTCTACCCCCCAGACCCGACCGAAACATCAGCCTTTCTTGGAGGAAATGTCGCTACAAACGCTTCAGGCTCCAGAAGCTACCGATTTGGGTCGACACGAGATTGGGTTCGCCGGTTGAAAGTAGTTTTGACAAATGGAGAAGTTTTGGAATTAATCCGAAATCCTAAATCCGAAATCCGAAACAAATTCGAATTACCAAAGTATAAAATGCCAAACGTCAAGTCTTCCGCCGGTTACTATTCATCACCCAATATGGACTTGATCGATCTATTTATAGGATCGGAAGGAACGCTTGGAGTTGTTTCGGAGATCGAAGTCGGGCTTATTCCAAAGATGTTCGATACTTTTGATATTATCGCCTTTTTCCCGTCGGAAGAAAAAGTCATTCAATTCGTTGAATCGGCAAAGAAGCAGAAAGATGTTTTAACTCTTGAATATTTCGATCGCAATTCACTTGAACTATTAAGGTCTGATCATCCAAATATCCCGCAAGATGCCGGCTCTGCAATATATTTAGAAACAGAATTAACAGGAACAACAGGCATAACGGGCTCAACAGGTTCAACGTCCTTAGATAAATGGGCAGCTATTTTGGAAAGTAATGGCGCCAATTTGGAAACATCTTGGCTTGGAATGAATGAGAAGCAAAAAGCAGAATTAAAAGAATTTCGCCACAGTATGCCGGAGCATTTGAATGAAGAGTTTAGAAAACACAATACCGTCAAGCTTGCGACGGATATTGCCGTTCCTGACGATAGGTTTCGTGAGATGTTGGATTATTACAATACGCGTCTCGCGTCTCGCAGTACGCATCTCTTTTTTGTAAAATTCGGCCATATCGGACAAAGCCATCTTCATGTCAATTTAGTACCGAGAACGCAGGAAGATATTCCGCTCGCAAAAGAGCTCATTATGTTATTTGTTAAAAAGGCTATTTCTTTAGGAGGCACCTGCTCTGCCGAGCACGGTATCGGCAAGATCAAGTATCCTTATTTGCATGAGATGTTTGGGGATTCAGGCATTGCTGAAATGATACGAATAAAGAAGCTATTTGATCCTGCTTGCGTTTTGGGATTGGGCAATATATTTCCCGCAGATAGGTTGAAGTGAGGGTTAGGATGCCGGTTTAGTAGTTGGGTAAGGGTAATTAGTCCGGCCCTAGCCAAAAAACCTAACCCAAACTGGCTTCCTCACCTTAACCCTCACCTATCAACAAAAAGGGCCTCCTCCTTCGTCCCGATAAATCGGGACTTCGGAGGACAGCCCTTCTTAAATCTAATCGAATAATAGTCCGAAGCTCTCCGACGCCGAAGGCTATGGAGAGCGAAGGACTACATCATCCCTTCCATCCCGCCGTATCCGCCCATTCCGCCGCCGCCTGGCATTTGAGGCATTTTCTTGTCTTCTTCCGGCTTTTCAGCTATCAGTACGTCTGTAGTTAATAGCAGTGAAGCAATAGATGCGGCATTTTGCAATGCGGAACGAGTGACCTTTAGAGGATCAACAATGCCTGCTTTGAACATGTCAACATATTCAAAGGTTTGGGCATTGAATCCTGTTCCTGGCTTCTCTTTTCTGACGCGTTCGGCAACAACAGATCCTTCCCATCCCGCGTTCGTCGCGATCTGCTTTAGAGGTTCTTCGAGCGAGCGCCTAACTATCGATACGCCTACTCTTTCGTCACCTTGAGTTCCGGCTTCAAGTTTTTCAAGGAATGGGATTATATGCACCAAGCTTGAACCTCCGCCAGCAATGATGCCTTCTTCGACAGCCGCGCGGGTCGCCGAAAGTGCATCTTCGATGCGGTGCTTCTTTTCTTTAAGCTCGGTTTCTGTGGCGGCGCCTGCTTTAACAACAGCGACACCACCGGAAAGTTTCGCTAGCCTTTCCTGTAATTTTTCCTTGTCGTAAGACGAATCGGATGCCTCGATCTCTTTCTTGATCTGGGATATCCTGTCTTTTACCGACTTCTGCGATCCGGCGCCTTCGATTATCGTTGTGGTTTCTTTTTTAATCACGACTTTCTTGGCTTTTCCGAACCAATTATCCTGCACATTCTCCAAAGTTAAACCCTTGTCCTCGGATGCGACTTCGCCGCCGGTCAAAATGGCTATATCTTCAAGCATGGCTTTTCTTCTGTCGCCAAATCCCGGAGCTTTAACCGCAACGCAGTTAAGGGTGCCGCGGAGCTTGTTTACGACGATCGTTGCCAATGCTTCGCCTTCGATATCATCGGCAATAAGAAGCAATGGCTTGCTTAATTGGACCGATTTTTCAAGCGAAGGAAGAAGATCTTTGACTGCTGATATTTTCTTATCTGTAATAAGCATCAAGCAGTCTTCAAGCACCGATTCCATACGATCGCGGTCGGTTACCATATAAGGAGAGGCATATCCTTTATCGAATTGCATGCCTTCCACTACATCAAGGGTTGTTTCTATTCCCTTTGATTCTTCAACGGTTATAACGCCGTCTTTTCCGACTTTTTCCATTGCATCGGCGATCAAGTTCCCGATCTCCAGATCATTGTTCGCGGAAATTGTCGCAACCTGTGCGATAGCTTCTTTTGTTTCAACAGGCTTGCTTTGCTTTTTAAGCTCGGCAACCGCTGTCTCAACTGCTAGCTGTATCCCTTTTTTAAGCGCCATAGGGTTAGCGCCTGATACAACATTCTTTAACCCTTCCTTAAATATGATCTGTCCCAATACAGTTGCCGTGGTTGTTCCGTCACCTGCAATGTCGTTGGTCTTGGAAGCCACTTCTTTTAATAATTGGGCCCCCATATTTTCAAACGGATCTTCAAGGTCGATCTCTTTTGCAATAGTTACACCGTCATTTGTGATCGTCGGTGATCCCCATTTCTTCTCTAGAACTACGTTCCGTCCTCTTGGTCCAAGTGTTATCTTTACGGCGTTAGCTACTTTGGCTACGCCTTTTTCGACCGCGCGCCAAGCTTCATCGCCGAATTTCATTTGTTTAGATGCCATTAAAGTTCCACCTCCTTATAGTTTATCCTTTAACTGCTAATATATCCCTTTCCTGTAGAATTATATATTCCACATTGTCGATCTTAACCTCTGTGCCGCCATATTTGCTATAAATTACTTTATCGCCAATTTTAACTTCAACTGGCACCTTTTGGCCATTATCGAGTATTCTTCCGAAACCTACAGCTATTACCGTTCCCTCCGAAGGCTTTTCTTTTGCGCTATCTGGGATCACTATCCCCGAACGCGTTTTTTCTTCGGATGGCGCGGGCTGGATCACGACTCTGTCGCCTAATGGGGTCAATTTGTTTACTGACATTTTACACTTTCACCTCCCTGCCCGCCTTTGGCGGGCCTTTTATAATGTTAGCACTCTTGACACTCGAGTGCTAATTATAACAACTCGGCATTTTAATGTCAATATGTTATAATTTTCAAATGAAGAAGTATTTCGCAGGCATCGACATCGGGGGTACCAAAATTGCCTCTGCTATAGCTGATTCCAATGGAAAAATAGTTTCCGATATCAATGTGCCGACCCATGCCGATCAGGGTAAAACAAAAGTAATAGCCAACATCATTAAATCAGTCAAGACTTTGATCGCGGGGAATAAAGTAAAAGTTTCTGCGATCGGCATCGGTGCACCGGGGCCTATAATATATGATAAAGGAATAATAATTAACCCGCCCAACCTTTCCGGCTGGAAGAAAGTCAACTTAAAAAGCATCCTCGAAGATGAGTTTAATATGCCCGTTTATGTCGATAATGACGCAAACTGCGCTGCTCTTGGCGAGGCATTGTTCGGCGCCGGTGTTAATGCGAAAGATTTTCTATATATAACGGTATCAACTGGAATTGGCGGCGGCATTATTATCGATCGAAAGATATATCGCGGCAAGAACGGATCAGCCGGAGAGTTCGGCCATATGATAATCGATCCTAGCGGATATAAATGCGGGTGCGGGAATTACGGTGATCTTGAGGCAATGGCTTCGGGCACTTCAATAAGGAAAAGATCCGGTGATGATGCAATGGCGATCCATATCAAAGCAGGACAAGGCGATAAGAAAGCGCTGAAAGTCATAGATGAAACGACAAAATATTTGGGTATGGGCTTAGCTAATCTTATTAACATATTTAATCCCGAACTTGTCGTAGTCGGGGGCGGACTTTCAAATATGGGCGAGTTATTATTAAAACCTACGCGCAAATATGCCAAAGAATATTCCCTCCCCTTGCCCTACTCATCTGTAAAAATAGTTAGGGCCAAGCTCGGCTCAAATTCGGGTGTTATGGGGGCGATAGCCTTATGCCTATAGCCATCATCAATTACGGCGCGGGGAATTTGCGAAGTGTTGAAAAGGCTTTTGAAAAACTTGGGTTCCACGCTGAAATAACCAAAGACAATACTGCAATAAAAAACGCCGATGGGATCGTACTTCCCGGAGTCGGAGCATTTGATGCTGCAATGTCCGAGCTTCGAAAAGAAAATCTTGAAAAAGTGATCTTTGAAGTTATAGGCCTTGGAAAGCCATTTTTGGGCATATGTCTCGGCTATCAGATGTTGTTTGATTCGTCCGAAGAAGGGAATCTAAAGGGTTTTGGAATACTTAAAGGCCAAGTTAAGAGGTTTGATTTTAATAATTCTTCTTTTGTAAACCTATCTGTGCCGCACATGGGCTGGAACAGATTGCTTTTAAAACACAGATCGCCCATATTTTCTGGAATTATTTCCGGCTCTATGGTATACTTTGCTCATTCATTCTATCCCGTGCCAGTTGATGATATGATAATTTCTTCTTCGACCGATTATGGGATAGAATTTGCTTCATCGGTTTCTAAGGGGAATATTTTCGGCATCCAATTCCACCCCGAAAAATCTGGAGAAGTCGGGCTTAAAATTTTAAAGAACTTTGGAGCGTTATGTTCGAAATAATACCTGCGGTAGATATTTTAAATGGTAAGTGCGTAAGGCTTAAACAAGGAAGCTTTGACAAGGAGACTGTATTCTTTCAAAACCCTCTTGATGCCGCAAAGCATTTTGTCGAAAAAGGCGCAAAACGCCTCCATATTGTTGACTTAGACGGCGCAAGGACCGGGACTCCAAAGAACTTTGAAATAATAAAGACCATTTCCGAAAATATAACGATCCCGATCCAAGTCGGCGGCGGGTACAGGAAGATGGAAGATATCGAAGCTTTGGTCTCTCTTGGTATTTCTCGCGTAGTCCTTGGGACTTCCGCTATATTCAATCCAAACTTAATTATGAATGTTTGCGAGAGATATGACGACCAAATAGTAGTTGCAGTTGATGCCAAAGACGGTAAAGTCATGGCCAACGGTTGGACAAATGTTTCACAAAAAAGCGCAACTTCTCTTGCACAAGAAGCGGTTAGAATTGGCGTTAAGAGGTTTATATTCACCGATATAAGCCGCGACGGCATGATGGCAGGCCCAAACTTTGATGCGATCCAAAAGTTCGCTTCATCTGTGGATGTCCCAGTTATCGCTTCAGGCGGAATAACAAAAAAAGAAGATGTCGACAAACTTCGAGCTCTAAAAGTTGAAGGCTGCGTTATAGGGCAAGCGCTCTATATTGGAGCGATCAAGCTAGAAGATATTCTTTAAAGCCCCAGCCTCTTTCTCAATGCGTTGTGTTCGTCCCATAGTTCATCAGGAAGGTCTTTTCCAAACATCTTAAAGAATTCTTTTTGATCTTTAATTTCATCCACCCAATCTTTTTTATCGATAGTCAATAGTTTTTCCATATTACCTTTATTGATCTTAAGCCCTGTCAAATCAAGATCTTTTTGTTTCGGGATAAAGCCAATTGGAGCCTTTGCGGCTTTTGCCGTGCCCCTGCACCTGTCGATTATCCATTCAAGAACCCGTAAGTTTTCGCCGTATCCAGGCCATAAGAATTTGCCTTTAGGATCGGTCCTGAACCAATTGACATTGAAAATCTTTGGGGCTTTTTCCATTTTCTTTCCCATTTCTAGCCAATGTTTGAAATAATCGCCCATATTGTATCCACAGAACGGAAGCATGGCCATTGGATCGCGCCTAACAACGCCTTGGTTCCCTACTTGCGCCGCTGTGACCTCTGATGCCATAGTGGCGCCAACGAAAACGCCATGCTGCCAATTGAATGCTTCATAAACTAAAGGCGCCAAATGAGCCCTTCTTCCGCCAAATACTATTGCAGAAATTGGAACGCCGTGGTGGTGCTCAAGCCTATTAGTGATCGACGGGCATTGCGATAAAGGAGCTGTAAACCGGCTGTTTGGATGCGCGCCTTTTATAACTTTTCCATTTTCGTCCTGCATTCCCGGTTTCCAAGGCCTTCCCTGCCAATCTATCCCTTCATTTGGAGTTGGCGGATCGCCGCCTTCCCACCAAACTGTGTCGTCCATTTTTAACAGGACATTTGTGTAGATCGTATTTTCTTTGATAGTTACCATCGCGTTTGGGTTGGTTTTTGTGTTTGTTCCAGGGGCAACGCCAAACATCCCGTATTCAGGATTAATTGCCCAAAGCTGTCCGTCAGAATCGATCCTCATCCAAGCGATATCGTCGCCAACGGTCCATATTCTGTACCCTTTTCGTTTTAAACCTTCCGGAGGGATGAGCATTGCGAGATTTGTTTTTCCGCAAGCCGATGGGAACGCGGCCGCAACATAGGCAATATAACCAGTCGGATCTTCAACTCCCATAATAAGCATATGCTCGGCCATCCAGCCTTCTTGTCTGCCTTGCCATGAGGCTATCCTTAAAGCGAGGCATTTCTTGCCAAGAAGAACATTGCCGCCGTAGCCAGACCCTACGCTCCAGATCGTATTATCTTCCGGGAAATGAAGGATGAGCCTTTTGTTTATATCAAGGTCGGCTTTGCTGTGGAGGCATTTTGTAAAATCACCGTCAAGATCGAGCTTTTCTGTGACTTCAGTTCCAATTCTCGTCATTATTCGCATATTAAGAACAACGTAAATGCTATCTGTTATTTCAACGCCTAATTTGGAGAATGGAGATCCAACGGGCCCCATTGAAAATGGGATAACATACATAGTACGCCCGACCATCGAATTCTTGAAAAGCTCCCTAGATTTTTTATAGCCCTCTTTTGGGGGCATCCAATTGTTCGTTGGTCCCGCGTCATTTTTATTTTTCGTGCAGATATATGTTAAATGTTCGGTGCGGGCGACGTCGTTCACTGCCGTCCTGTGATAAAAGCATCCGGGCATCTTCTTTTGGTTCAATTCAATAAGTTCCCCGGTTTTAATGGCTTCCGCTTCAAGACGCGCTTTTTCTTCAAGCGATCCGTCGCAAACAACGATCTTGTCCGGATTGCACAGTTTTGCGCATTCTTTTATCCATTGATTGATCTTTTTGTGTTTTGTCGGCATTACTTACCTATTTTAGCATTAATTTGCGCGGCGTAAAAGCCCAAAGAAGAAATGTTGCTTCACATAGAGGCTGCTTCGGACCGTAAAGTACAACATATCAAGATTTGCTTCCCTCACCATTTGGACTATATCCTTGATATTGAATAAGTGAATATGTTCAGGAACGTTAAGCATTATAGGGATTGTAACGAAAGTCAGTTTTGCCTTTTCACCTATCTTTTTAAGCAGTGCTTTCGGATCGCGTATATGCTCCAATACTTCCGAAAGCTCGACAAGATCATAATTTTCCGAATAATCAGACTTGTCCAGGTCGCTTAGCTCGAATTGCATTTTTATTTTTGAGCCCTTGAATTTGTTATTGCAAAAATCTATTGCCGATCGGCTGATATCCACGCCTTTTATACGAAGGTCTTCCGGTAAAACCAGCGGGAGCTTTTCAATAGTATCGATTATCTCGCCGCACCCTACTCCTCCGATAAGCATTTTATCGATCTTCTCCAGCTTGAACGCGAGATAAAGAATTTCTCTTTTAACGATGGACCTCAATAAAAATGGCTCCGAAATCGAATAAAAGAGGGTCATGACGATCGGGTGCATCTTATCCTGGTAAAAAGTTTCGTTTATTTTTTCGAAGTCTTTTTCAGATGTTTTAGAAAGTGATTCTTTAACAGTTTCTATAAGGAATTTGAGGTCGCAGTTCAGGTAATTCATGCAGAAAACAAGCCTTTTATTCAGGTCGGAATAGAGCGCTTCTTGGCTTCCGTAAAATCCTGTTTTTTCGAATATTTCATAGAGATCCGGTGTTCCGGTCGTCTCTTTTATAAAATATTCGAGGTCGGGCCTTTTTAATTCCATATTAGGGGAATTATATCATAAGGAGAGAAATATTAGGCTGTGAAAACTATTTTTGGATTAATGCCTTCGATCTTGTATTCAATTACTGCAACGGAGCTTTCAACGCCGGCCTTTATCTCTGCCGGCAGCACGCCTGAAGAGAGGACTTCTCTTGCTGAAGAGGCTGCCTGTTTTGCTTCATCAACTAAAGCCATTATTTGCTGTTTGCTCGTTGCGGATTTCATTGCCGCAATTATGTTATCTATTTTTCCTTGGAGTTTTTTTGCATAAAATATTTTTTCTTCTCTTTTTCTTGCAAGTAATGCATCCTCTTTTTCATCGGGCCTATTTGCTTTAGATAAAGCTTCATTTATTTCTTTTCTTGCAGCAGCTATTACATTTGAAAGCCAATCTGATGCAGCGCTTAAAGAGAAGGATTGCGATTCATAATGTTCTCCATTTTCCGATGCCTTGTTTACTGGTTCAAATTTAATGTTTAAACCGAGCTTGATCGAGGTATCAATCAAGAAATCGGTTGCGGCGACTAATTCTTGATTTGCTGATTCTAGATCTTTTTTATCTTCGTTCGAAAGAGAATCTTTGTTTGCGAATTTGTATGTGCAGGCAAGCGCTTGGCTTCCGTCGATCAGATCTTGGGCGATCATTGAAGCTATCGTTTTGTCGTCAATTCCCGGAAGACGCCCGGCAATTATTGTTTGTGTTTTTGCTCTAGTTCTAGTATATTGCGCTGCGATCCTTGTTGCTTGTGCTTCATCCTTTGTGCCTCTAACCCTATCCAATGTCCTAGCTACGGCGGTATCTTCTTCCTTTGTTTCAACTGCAACTCGTCTTAATGTAGCCACATCCTGTTTTACTCTTATGAGCTCATACTTCCCTTCAGCTCTTTGTTGCAAAAAAGTTAATATAACGGTTGGATTGTTATCGTCATTAACTTTTATTTCAGCAGTTTTTAATGCCGCTTGCAAATTCTTCGGTGACTTGAGGTTTCCTGCCGCCTGGACCCCTAAATTTATTTCAACGCTCATGTTCTTTCTCCTTTATGCTTGTGATCTAATAAAGGCAATATCTTCGATCTGTTTGGTATCAACTAATATTTTAGATTCTTCGCTTAATCTTTTGACCAGTTTTGTAAGCATCTTCAACTTCTTTCCAAGCCGAGGATCGCTGTTCGATTCAAATACGGCTTTATCATGTTTGAGTTCCGACTCGGTAACATCGAGCATCCTCTTGTTCGCTTCATCACGCATGGAATCAAGTTCCGGTTTTGAAACTGAGAATCCAAGTTTTTCCAAGTTTTTCATGACACCCCTGATCTTGCTTTCGACAAGCGCATACGCGCCGCTCGATAGGTCGTATAGGGTCGCCCTTTCGTAAAAAGCTTCTTGGAGCATTTCTATGAGCTTCATTCGACCTATTGCCATTCCTTCTTTTTCAACTTTTTCAAGATCACCGAAATTTACGCCCAATCTAATTAATCCGCTCTTTAATTTTCTTATTTTGAAAGTGGTTTCAACGATGGATCTTAAGCCGCCTTTGACAGCGCGCTTCATGTACAAGGCTCGAAGCTGGTTCACCATCAGGTCTTTTTCATCGTCTTTTGAAAATTCATATCCGGTGTTTTGATCCTTGTTCTTGTTATTGTTTTCGTTCAGGTCCGTATTTGTCCCGTTACCGATATTCCCTTGGAATGGTGCAGGCGTTAATCCAAGATCCACAACTTTTTGTCCCCAAGTGTTCAAGAAATCATGCGGATTAAATCCTACTTTGCTTCCAAGCTTTAATATTTCGTTGAATTCTTTCGGGTCTACATTATCATGGAGCACTCTTTGGACGGATTTTTGCTCGATCTCCTCTTTTACAAAAGACCTCAATTCTTCTTTAACTTCAGTTGCTTTTTCGTTTAGCGCATTTTGGAGATTTCCCAAATGGCCGCCAAAATCCCATCCGCCAAGCTTTTGATTTGCAAAAGATTGGTCCAATAAATTGTTCAATCCTCTTGTGTTCATCGAAAACTCAATGCTGTTCTCGGGGCTCATTACGCGTTTTAAATACATTTCTTTGATTTGGCTCGTTATCTCCTGCCTTATGCTTTTGCTCACGGTATTTTGTATCGAAAGAAGGTCTTTTGCCGTTACCCCTTCTTCCTTCAAGGCTTTTTCAAGCGCCTCGATCTTTTTCTTGAGCTCGGACCCGCCTGTCAACAAAAATTGGGAATATAAGGCGCCATATTCTTTGACAAGCGGCGCGACTTTTTCCGATTGGGGCATCGGCTGTTCTCCGCCGTCATTCTTGTTCCCATTGCCGTTCTGATTGTTTTTTCTGCGTACTGTCGTTTGCAGGCTTAAGGTTGCGGCATCTTCTTTTTCCTCGCCTTCAGACTTAAACATCATGTCATACTCGTCCTTGATCTTGTTCTGGACCTTTCCTGTCAAATTATCGTTAAGAGATACTCCCGACCCTGCTAATTTTGAGACAAGATCGGAAACCATCTGTCTTTGGGCGCCGGCTTGTTCTTTCTTGGACGAGATAAGTTTTTCTATTATTGACTTGTCCAATGTTTTATCGGCTTGTTTTTTGTCATCAAGCTTGGCCATATCCGTTGCGGCATACTGCGTTTGCGCGGCCGCCATATCGTGCAAATGTGAATTTGTATTTAAAGCGTTAAGCGACATTTTTGAGCTCCTCGAGCTTTTGCACTACTTCTTCCGACTTCTCGAATTCATAAGCTTTCTTGAATGCTTCTTTTGCTTTGACCTTATCTTGGGCCATTTGATAAACGATACCTTCGTAATAAAAAGGAAGATATTTCGTGTTCCTAAGATTTTGGCTTGCCGATCTAGCTTTTGTCGGATCGATCTTTGAAGCGTACTCTAAAATATCGATCGCTTCTTTGTAGCTGCCTGCTCCCCCAAGTATCAATCCGATCAAACAATATGCTCCGGCTTCATTTGGATCGATAGCCATAGCCGCCTTAGCCATATTAAAGGCTTCTTTTGCCCTTTTTAATTTATATAAACCAAAAGCAATAGATGTATAAGCGGAGATCAATATATTTTCAGAAGGCGTTAGATCTATCGTCTTCCGGAATTCGGAAACAGCTTCTTCCGTCTTTCCGATCTCATTGTAGTTTGAAGCGAGGAAGAAATGAAAATATGGATCGTTTGGATTGCTTTCAACTTGAGCTTGCAAGATTCTGATATTCCTTTCTTTCTTTAGTTCTTTTGCGTCTTTTGTAAGCCTTGCCCCCCAATGGTAGATTGCAACATTTGGAATGACCTCGCCCGAAACCGCCTTTCCTTCTGTTGAATAAAGCTGTTCGTTGAACGCTCTTTCGAAGTGGATGCCTTTGTTGTTCCTCAAGACCTTTACTCTTGAGTAGGTATCGTCATAATTATAAGTTCCGGGCTTGCATTCCCGTATTTCTAAACTGTAGGCGTCTTCTTTTGCAGTTTTTAAAAATTCTTTTAAGTTAGCCCAATCTTCGATCTTTATCATTTCATCCGCATCTATCCATATAATCCAATCGGATTTCGCGCGTTTAAGAGATTCATTCCTAGCCGCCGAAAAATTATCGATCCATTTGAAATGGAAGATCTTTGCGCTATTCTCTTCGGCAACCTTAATCGTGTTGTCTGTCGAGCCGGTATCGACTAATATTATCTCATCAACGCCTTGCTTAAGGACTAGAAGAGTTCTTTTAAGCATTTCTTCTTCATTTTTAACTATCATGCATGCGCTTATTGACATATTAATTGCCCACCATAACGCTAATTTTAGGTTTTACGTTGTAGCCCCTTGCGGCCTTTTTTATCATTTCGGTATCGCCTATTTTCTTTTCGTATAGTTTAGTTATTGTCTTCTCGTGTTTTTTTATGACCTTATCGGCTCTTTTCAAATATGCTTCAAGCCTTTCAAGTTTGATCAATACTTCTTTTTTGTCGGTATCAAGCATATTGAGTTCGTATTCGATATTATTTTTTTCCGAGAGCAGATCGCCTTTGATCTTTCTGCATTGGTCAAGCTCCATTTCCTCTAATTTATCTTGGGTATAATAATCTTTTCTTCCCCATCTTTCAGCCTGGAGTATCAGCTGGGTTTTGATCTCGTTTAAGATGCTTTTTTGTGATTTTTTTGTTTTCTTAGCCATTATTTTGATCCTGTTATATCGAGCATTGCGACAGTGTATGCCCAATCCTGCGACAGTTTTGTTTCGATCTCATTTAGAGCCTCTTCCCTGACTTGAGCTTTTATTTCGTCTAAGGTCTCTGCCGATGCGCCTACAAGACCCATAAAAGCAGTGATACCGCTAAGCTTAACGTTTGCCATAAACCTTTCAAGGAGCATGTTGTGCGATTTTGATTTTTTGTAGATCTCTTTGAAGGATTGTTCAAGTGCGCCCATGTTCAATCCAAGTTGAGATTTAAGCGTTACGGCTTTTTCGCTTGTTGTGACCGAACTTGAGATCATCGCCGTATCTTCGATGCTTGGGAGCATAAGTTCCGGAGTCGATTTCTGCGATTGTACGGCTTGTGTTCCCGCAGTTTGCTTTGTTGCCCATTGGAGCCCTGTCGACATGTTAGGGTCTTGTTTTGCTAGCTGGTCCTGTTTTACCTCAAATTGCTCCTTTTGCTGTTGCTTGTTCTGCGCAGCATATAGTTTTTCTTTTGCGAAATCAGTTGTTAAATTAAGCGCCATAGCTCTACATATATATCGGGTTATTTAGAGGTAAACTTGCATGTTTTTTGAGGCGTTTTATGATTTTTTATTGCCGGAATAGGGTTTTTTAGATATTATATTTGATGCTGTTTTTTGATTTTGGCGAACATTACGGTCTTTTTTGCTGGTCGTCTTGCCCAAACTTTCTTTTTTAATCTTTGCGGTTTGAGTGCTTTGTTTTGCCGCTGCCAGTTTTCTTCCGGATGAATAGCGGGCGATGGCTTTTGCATTCGCTTTTCCTTCTGCTCTCCTTATTTCCGCTATAAGTTCCGCGATCTCTTCTTTTTTGTTCTTATATGTTATTGTTTGCCGCCTATATACCCTGCTGTTCAGCATATTCATAAAAATAGTATTTGATATTTTTGCATCCGACGCAGTTTTAAATTCGGCGAGCCTCCCTAATTCATTCAAGACCCAGTTATTCTGTTTTAGACCTTTTGCATTAGGGACTGATTCCAAGTTCTCAAATTGTGCGATCGCGTAGAATGCGTGCCCGGTAGCATTCGGGTTCACATTTTGGTATTTCTCCTGTCCTTTGTGCCACCATGGCATCGAATAAAAATCCCATCCTACTTTTGGATCAAAAGCGTCGAAACTTCCATAAGGAAGGTCATATCCGTCAAAAGTGAATTCGTCGAACAATTGCTGTGCGTTGTTCCTGACAGCCTTTTCGTTAATATCCGTATCTTCGTTATCCTCGCTTGGAAGAGAATTAATATAAGCCTGTGCCCCTGTTCTGATTTTTGCCCTGAAGCGCTTAAAAGCGACTTGGTCTTGAGCGTCCCTTGTCCCTCCGTTCTCGCCTTGGGCTTCACCGCCATCCCCTAAAGAAGGAGTTTTGTTGCTAATATTTACGTTCAACGACCAATTTTCACCGCCGGAATAAGCAGGAAGCAGCGTATGCAGGTAGTGCTGGGCCTTGAATGCCGAATCGAACCATGCAAGGCTTGTTTTGTCGGCATATTTGCCTTTGTTTGGATCATTTATCCAGCTATTCATCGTGTTGATCATTGCTTGGTCGTTGGGGCCGTTTGCGCTGCCGCCGTTATAAATATAGCGAAAAGAGCCAAAGATCTCGGACATTGTTGCAAAAATTGCCCGCCTATCGCGTACAATTCCTGTCGCCAAGAGAAAGGATTGGTATGGCGTAAGGTTGTCATAATCAAAATATCCAAAAGCTGTCTGACCATAATCTATCATAAGGTCATTTGGATCGTCTGAATTTGGATCATCGACATAAGCGATGTTCGTGCTGTTCATGCCCGACATTACGATCTCGTAATAACTCTTTCCGCCAAATGACGCCAATAGGTCGGAAGCATTATTTAAATAACTCCTGTAATCTCCAAAGGTTTCGTCCGGCGCGCCATTTATTAATTGTCCCGACGGATTATAATTGATCGCTTGCCTAAAAAGATTTGGATCGTCCATCCATGTATCGTTAAAAGACATATCCGAAGATTTATCTTTTAATAAGACCTGTTCTGCGGCTCCCGGATTATAATTTAAATTCTTGGATCCAAATATTCCCGATCCCGCGCCCCATTGGTTGCCTTGGGGATCGAGCAAATTATGCGTATAACCAAAGATATCATCATTGTACCCGTGATGACCATCCCACGGAGTTCCATTATCATTTGTTACTTTATGCACGGCTTCCTGCGGATCTGTGTATGCCTGGCCGAATTGAGTCAGGTCCTCTTTTGTGATCTCTACTCCGCCAAAAAGCTTGCTCATGTAATCCGGCATGAACTTTGACATTTTCATCAGATTGTTTATTCGTGATGCGACCCATTTAAATGCAGTAGTTGTTTCACCCTCGTGGAGGAATATTTTTTGGGTATCAGGCAGGTCCATGCTAGGAAATTCAATGGGCTTTACGAGGCCTATCGAATATCCATATGGATCGTCAAATATGCTGCTCATTTAGGCAACCTCGTTAGCCGAGCCATTTTTCAGCTGATTTTACATCGTTTAACTGTAGATTAAATATGCTGAAAGCGCCCTGGAAGATATCGGCATATTGCTGGCTTAATTGGCTGAATACGTATTGGCCTTGTACGCCGACTTTTTGCGCCGCTGAAAGTTTGATCTTTCCGGTATCTATTGCTTTGTCAGGATCAAGCCAATCGGCTAAAAGTTTTGGGAATTGGACTTCATAAATATCGTGGGCGATACTTTTTATATCCGATCTGCCGCCGGCGTTTATGTAACTTTTTACTACCGAATTTGGCACGTAAGACATTTTATTTCCTTTGATAAGAAGGCCCCTCGACTATGCTCGGGGCCCCTTATTTGGTTATTTACTGATACGCCCTTTTAACTGTTTCAGTCGCTTGCTTATAGGTTGATATACCTGTAGCCGCGTTCTGTGCGCCTTTTGTTACGCTCTCCATTTGGTTCTGGAACCATTGTCCGCCTGCTAAGTTGCTTATGTCTTTTTTCCCGACATAAAAACCTGTTCCATTGCCTTTTTCTGTTGCTGCAGAAATTTGTTCGTTAGTTAAGCCAACGTCATTCTGAACAGCGCCGCCGTCTACTTCGATAAATTTCATATCGAGTAAATCTGCCATTTTGGCATCAGCGGCTTTAAGAGCGGTCTGTATCCCTTCCTGCACTCCTGTTGGATTACTCATTTGTTCTCACCTCCTTTTCTTTTTTATTCCTTTGTAAAACAGCTTTGATTTTCTTTAGAAACCCTAATATCTTCTCTTCTGCCTCTTCTTCCTCTTGCCATTTTATACCGGCACAGAAATCCTCTTTATTTTTTAGAAGGTCCAGTTCTTTGAGTCCGCTTCCATTCGTTATCACTATGTTCTGGGCCTTTGCAATTTCCTTAAAACTATCAATGAACCTCACACTACTAATCGAGCTATCAAGCTTTAAACTTGCATTCGATTTTTCGTTTTTTATTGTTGAAAATACAATCGGGTCCATTAGACTATTACTCCTTTTTGATTAGCCAGCGAATAGTCGATTATTGGCGTTGCCTGGACGGAGGCGCCAGATGCATTGCTGTCCGCATTCTCAAAGTTGATTGGAGAAGCGCCTTTTGAAGCCAATAGGTCGTTTAAGTCCCTCATAGCTCTTTTTTTTATGTTGTCAGGCAGTTTCCCATTAATTTGTTCGACCATTGTCTTATCTCCTAGTTATGCCAATGTATAGACTGAATTGCCTTTGTTGCCTAATTCTTGGTGGATCTTTAATGGATCCGGTGAAACGTTATCCAGTTTTGCGGTTTGAGGCATTCTGATATTATTTTCGAGATAATTATTAATTGAGCCAAGTTTGCTTGTAGAAGTTTGATTGATCTTGTTATTGTTTATCGCGTCCATCACTTATATAGTCGAGGTCAAGAGGATAAAACTTGCATTAATTCTGAAGAATTATTTAAGCGTTACCGTAGTGGCGTGTTTTTGAAAATAACGACTTGAGGTATTTCGCCTGGTCGGAGGCTTCTTTCGCGGCTTTAGAGTGGAAATCGTCGGCTTTCGGCTTCTTTACAGGCGCTTTAGCCGCCAAGACCTCTTGTTTTCTTTCGGCCTTAATTTCTTCTTTAGCTATAGGCATTGAGTTTTTAGCCGATGCTTCGATCGGAATAGGCTGTTCTTTTGCGATAATAGGCTTTTTTGCCTCAATAATATTTGCGATATTCTTTGCGTTTTCCGCAACTTTTTCAAGGATCGTCCTTTTATTGTTTTTGTATTTTACAAAACTATTGATCTGCGAGAAAATAATTTTGATTTCTTCCCTAACGGCCTTTTGTTTGTTGTTTAATGTCGCCATGTCTCTTTTTAATTTGTTGAAATCTTGTGCCTTTGCCTTGATCAGATATTCCATCTGGCCTGCGATCTTTGGCTTATCTTTTTTGTATTTATCAAGACTTGTAACGAGGTTGTTGACCTCGTCTTTTCGTTTCTTGTAGAGGGTGGAAATATCCTTTGACTCGTGCTCGAGCTTTTGGATCTCTTGTTCTAAGTTTTGAATTTTAAGTTTTAATTTATTAAGCATAAGCTGCTTCTTTCTCGGCTTCAGCCAATAGGCTGCTTAAAAGCTCCAATTGGTTCTGCAATACTTTGTTGAGCTTGTCTGTAACTGCAAGTTTACCATCAATTTCTACGAAAAGATCGGATAGGTCTGCTGTATCGTTTTCATCTGTTCCGGCAGATGCGGCCGAAACAGGGATAGCAAGCATCGCTTCATTTATCGGGGTCAAACCGCCTTTTCTGCCCAATGATTTGACCTTAGAATCGATCTTTCCTGAAAGCTTGTTAAATGATTTGATCGATTGCCTGGCTGTTCCCTCAACCTGCTCCGCTTCTCCTCTCAATATGTTCAATCTTCCGCTGTCCGAAACGCTCACAGGCCCTTTGGCCGCTAAAGCTTCTATCATCGGTGTTATCAATTGCATATTTTCTTTTGAAGCGAATGTCCCAAGTTTTTCGATGGCATTTTTCGCCTTAACCAATTCTTCTTGGCTTAGGTCCTCGCCTTTGAGCTTCTTCATTATGAGATTTTTAAGTAATGCCGCGGCTTGCTTTGTTTCTCTTGCAGGGACGAAATTATTAATATATAGGTCCTGATATATTTGCTGGAGCATGTCAGGATCTTTAATGTCATCAAGAGATATCTCTTTGAGGGCCACTTTTTCTTTAGCTTCGATCTGCGCCTTGAAATCGATCGGCGCCAAGTTCTCGGCGACGGAAGCCATAAGCCGTGAATTTACAACTGTATTTGGGAGATCGGTTAATGCTGCGGCAAGCGCTGCTTCATGTGGAAGCATTTCGGCTGTCACAGCAGCTATCTGTTCCTTTGTTTTTGCGGTTTCGAGCTTGGCTTTTGCAGAGATCGCGGCCTTAATTTCTTTCCTGATCGCATCTATATTCTGTTTAACTTGATCTTCTGTCCTTAGCTGTTCAAAGTCCGGATTATTAAATATCGGCGCATCAGAGTCTTTGTCTGATTCTTTTAGTATTCTTTCCGATGCATCTTTCTTGGCTTGGAGCGACGCTAATGACTGTTCAAGGCTTGCCAACTGTATTTCTATTTCAGAGATAGCAGCTATCATGTCGGCATATGCCATAAGGAGCTTAGCTTGGGTTTGAGCGTTTGCGGTATGTGAATATTCGGCTTCCGCGGCCTTGAATATATTGACCGAATCTTTATATTTCTTGGCGAGATCGACAGATATTGATCCTAATCTCTTATAGGCTTCATCCTCGTTTCTCTTAAGTTCCGTGCGCGCTTTGCTGTATTCGATCAATTTAGCAAGAACTTTATTGCTCTTAAGAGTTTTGTATCCGTCCGCTCCAGATTTTATAAGGTTCATTATTGATTGCGCTATCTCTTGAGAGGTCCTATAATTAATTTCTGTGGTCTCCTTCAAAAGTTCCGCGTCGCCTGAAAACAGCGCTTCCTTTTCAGTTTCGTCTGTGATTATATCCTGCGCAGCGCCGTCAATTTCTTTTGAAGAAACATTATTCGATGATGATCCAACTTTATTGTTATCTTCAAAAGTTTTAGCATCCTTTGATATCCTTTCTGAAATTTCTTTTCCTCTTCTTCCAGAATCGTAAATGGCCCCAATAAGCGTATCCGCAAGGGTATTGACAATTGAAATAGCAACAGATGCGATCGCAAGGCTTTTTTTGCTGTCAGCCAACTTTTCCACTTCGGTTCTCTCGGCTTCTGACAGGGGCGCTGTTTTATTATCTTCGGTTACAGGGTCAGTGATCATTTTATCGATCTTGTTTTGCTTCAAATCCGATACTGTTCCAACCGCAATTTGAACAGCCGCCATTCCCAAGTCAAACGATTTTTGCCAAATAGCCCTTGTGTAATCAGCTTTTTGGTTTTGTCGCTCGATGTAATGCTGCATTGCCTGTAATTTTACTTGCAGGCCTTGAAGTAAAAATGTTTGCTTGTTAGATACGAGCCTGCTTGCAGCGTCAGAGGCCGAAGCTGTTGAGCTTCCGTATGCGGCGGCTATAGTATTTTGGATGTCGGACAGGGCGCGTCGAGCGTCCGAGATCATTATTGCTACTCTCATATTTGTGAATGTTTGATTTTCCATTATAGTAAGATTTCCCGAATTGATCCCGATCCTGCCGCCGCCTAAATTTTCGGTCATGCTCATGTCAAAATCCCTTCCGGTTTCCATTGAATCAATTTGCTCAAGAGCAGATTTATTCTGTAGATCCGGAGATTTTTGCTTGCCTTGAGGAGCTCTTATCTGTCCGTTCCCTTTGTTCGCATAGGCCGCATTTGTTACAAGGTCGGTAATGATATTTGCGGCGCCAACTATGGCTGTTGTAAGAGAAGCGACAACTCCGACTCCTGCTGCTCCAATGCCTAAGCAGGCTCCTGCCACGACCGCTGTAACTCCAATTTTCCAATATGCCGAAGTTACCGCTTTGTCGGCTTCGTGTGCCCGTTTCGATACAGTTATTTGCTCCTGCAAATGCTGTTTGATATAGTTTGATATTTGAAGGTTCTTTTGCAGATTTGACCTGTTAATTGCTGATATGGTGTTTGGCGTATTTGCGGACACGGCTGAGAACATATTGGCTATTTCATTTTTTGTTTCGTGCATCGCGGCAATAAGCGCCCTCACGTCAGCCGCTATATTTAACATAGCGAGCGATCTTTTGACAGTTTCGGTATTTATAGTACTGTATCCATCTCCTGCATCGGCTATGCCGTTAGCGGCTAAATTGGCCAAAGCTTCATTTTCGAGCTGTTCGGCTTTCCCAAGTATCGCGGCTTCTCTATTTTTTGCTTTGGTCGATTTTGCGTCATTTGTAACTTTGTCCACGGTCGTATTTACGCTCTGTTCCATATAATGGGCTCTTATTTTGCCGATGCTTCCCGAATAGTTTATGCCGTATGCCGCCGTGTCAGACCATTTGTTGTTGTAAAGGTCGGCTATTCCGGTGCCTATCCCTTGTCCAAGAGCAAATCCAATACTAATACCCGCCGATACCGCCGCTTCAGCGCCAATTTCAAAAGCTTTTGAAACTCCATACCCTATGCCGGCTCCTAATGCGGCCGAAACTACCGCCAAGCCAAGCGATATACCCATGATCCTAGTCGCGTTATCCATTTGTATCTCTTGGGCATGCTTCATATTGAACGCGTCGACAATGTCCTGCTGGTTTGCGACCGTGAACTGGAACTCTGTTTTTTTTATTTCAAAATGGGATTCGAGGACAGAATTCAATATTGCAGGCGAATTAATGCCTCTTAATCCGGTGTGAGCCGAAAAAACGAGATTATTTAAATTGGCTTTCATTTTTTTTGCTTCGTTTAAAAGTCTGATGGCATTTTGCACGCCGCTTAATGCCTTATATTCAAGGCCGATAGCCGCATAATCCATGGCTTTATATCCATCATCGATCCTATCCTGGTATTTAGAGTCGATATTGGCGATTATCCTATTTTCGACAGCCTCCATTTGCGATTCTTTAGATTTATCTTTTGCTTTATCCAGCGCTTTATTGTCGATTATCCGTGTATTGGACGGGTCTTGCACGTCGTCCTGTATGTCGGCTATTTTTGACGCGCCCCATTTTGAAAGAGCTGCCGCGGCAGAAATTGCCGCAACCGTCAATACTGCGCCAATGCCTGTCCACGAAAAAATTGCTCCGACAATAGCAACTACAAGCGCCGCGACCTGCAAGAAGCTCCCCATAAAATGGAGGAATTGGTAGCCCGCAGAATTCAATTTGTCGATCTGCTTTTGCATATATCTAGACTGGTTTGTAAGTTTTGCAATGGCGATCAAATTTGTCGATTGGGTATTGAATACCGACATTGTGCGTCCCGCTTCTTTTTCGAACAATTGCTGGTATGCTTTTGCTTTTGAATCCGAGCCTTTGACCTCGTTTGAGGCTTCAAAGATCAGGTTTCCCGCATCAGCTTTGACTTCGCGGGAGGCTAAGATATGCCTTTGGACATTCAAAATATTGGTTAATTTTTTCTTTAATTCGTCGATCGATTTTCTAAGCGATGGGACGTCGATATAGTCGCCGCTGCCGTCGTTTTGGTAAAGGCCCGTATTCAATCCGTTAAAAGCATCCGTTGCCCGGGTGGAAAAATCGCCATTAAGCCCCGCAAGCCCTTTTTGGTTCACGGCCTTGTTCAATTGGGAATAGCTTTCCTGCATTGCCGCGTTGAATTCATCGGTTATTTTTTTCTTTTCTTCCGCTCTCCAATCTTCATCGTCACAGAACGGCAAACTATCATGCCATTCCGAGGCTTCCTCGTCGATCTCCGCATTACGATTATTTAATACTGCCTGGTTGTATGTTTGTATCTTGGACATAATGCTTGAGACGCCCTGGTTATACATCTCATCCCTTAAGCTGATGCTCTTTAATGCCGTTTCAATCTGCGAAGGCTTCTTTGATTTTTTAGCGTCGCTTATCTGCGCTTTTTGGAAATTAATTTCGAAAAGCATTTCGTTCAATTCTCTTCTTGTTTCATTGTAAACCGCGAGATTGAGCGATAAATAGTCTCTTGTGTTGTTTAAGTCGTAAAGCGCTCCAAGGTTTTTACCGTCGGCTACTTGGAAGCTTCCTTTTGAGTTTGTAAAATCGCCGCCTGCAGCATAGATAGCGGACTTTTTAGCGTCATAATATTCTTCAAAGTTTTGGATATAGCCAGAATCGTCCATGCGGCCGCTTTCACTGTTTTGGAAGTAGTCGTCAACTTTGACCGTATTTTGATTGGATATAGGCGCGCTTGTATTCATTACATATATATAATCGTGGCAAGATGCGGCAAACTTGCATTAAAAACAGGAAGTAATGCGGGCTTGTGGCGAGTTTATTTTGTCGGAACAGCTATTTCCGGCAGCTTGGAATCCTTTACATTTTTAAGATAAAATGCGTTAATAACCGCTTCATTGATATAGTATTTTTCTTTGGCTTTTGGCCTCAAGAAGTTCCAAAATGAAGAATTAAGATCTTTTTTGTCGAAACCGCCTTCTTTAATGAAAGCCGAAAAAATGCCTCTTAAAAATCTATCTTTTATTCTGGCATTATTCAGATCGACACCATCAAACTCGATATTGTTTCTCAAGCAATACGATTCGTATGCGGCATGATAGATATAAAACAACAATGTCTTTATATGTTTTGGCGGGTCTTCTTTGGTCTTTTGCCATTCTTCGTATCTTGAAACTTGCTCTTCTCTTGAAGCTGCCGACGTATAATATGCGCGCCATGCCAAATCAAGATATTTATTATATGTTTCCTTGTCGTTTCGTCCAAGCCCTGTTACGTCAATATTATCCTCGGAACCATGTAATTTATAATATACGATCTCATCTTTCCTCATGATCTGGAGGAACCCTTCTCTGGTCAACTGGTACCGTGCATATAATACTTGCTGGTAGAAATCTATTCGGTTTTTCAGGTCTATGTAGCTTATAGAAGCTTTCCCATCGCCAAAAAGCTTTAGGAAATTGTCTTCCTTGAAATTATCGTCAGATAATCCTGTGTCTTCAAGGATCAATGCCTTCAATTGTTTTAGATCGATATTCCCGTCTTTATCTATTAGCTTGTCCACCTTGTCAGCGAATTTCTTTGAAAGCCTAAGAGATGATTCTGATTGTTCGCACATGCGGTTGAATTTTGCCCTTAAAAACCCGCCGGGCGTCCTTTTTTCATTGTCGTCCGGTATGGCGACTTTAGCTGCGGCTGAAGTTCCGGCTCCTGGCGCAATATCTCCGCGAATAATTGCGGCATCTACAGGCAATGCTCCGGATGGGACATCAGATTCCCTCCTTGGAGCTTTTCCGATTCGTTCAGGCGGCCTGCGTGTTATTGGCGCCGCTGGCGCGATTTCTGCCATTATTTAACCCCCAGGTAATTTTCAATATTAGAAGATTCAATCCTGAATTGTGCGAGTTTTTTTTGGAAACTTTCACGGATATCCTTCAATTCAGCTTTTGCTTTTTTGCGGTTAATATACGCGGAAAACAATTGATAAGCATTTATCAATGTTAACATAGCTATAAATCCAAGTGAAAATGAAATCCAGTTAATATCAAACATAATTCTCCTCTTAGATTACCGTATTTGTTTTCGGCGCAATTGCACCGGGTGTTTGTACAGGCATTGTCGGTACTTCAGCTATATTTTTTTTTGGCAATAATGCTCCTGCTACACCGTTTAGGCTAACTTCCAGCAAACCTCTTGCGCCTGTTAATGCGAGCCTGCCGGATGGGACCCCGCGTGATTTAGCCGAAGCCGCGTCACTAAAACCTCTCCCCATTCCTCCGTTCGGATCGATCTCTGCCATGATAATTTCGCCTCCACAATGTATATCGCATCCAATCGCAATAAACTTGCATGCAATCATGATATAATTATACACAATGAACCAGAAGAAAACGCCTAAAAAAAGACCTCGATCCTTGCTTATTGTCATTTTAATTATTGCAGCCGCGATCGTTGGCATATTTGTCCAAACAATGCTCACGCTTCCAAAAGTCGAAACGCTTGATTATTATATCCCATCGGAATCGACGACTTTATTTTCGTCAGACAGCAATCCGATGGCCCGCTTCCACAAAGAGGAAAACAGGCGCGTTGTGCAAATGTCTAGTATAAGCCCGTATATTAAGAAAGCCGTGATCTCAATCGAGGATGAGAGGTTTTATTCCCATAACGGGGTCGATTTTCAAGGGATACTAAGGGCGGCGGGAAAAAATTTATTATGCGGCAGGATCGTTGAAGGCGGATCAACAATTACCCAGCAGCTTGCCCGCAACTTGTTCTTGACCCGGCAAAAAAGCATTGTCAGAAAATTCGCAGAGATCATTATTGCCCTGCAGATCGAGCATCGATTCACAAAACAAGAAATACTCGAATATTATTTGAACCAGATTTATTTCGGGCATAACGCTTACGGCATCGAATCGGCATCTGACCTTTATTTTGACAAGCATGCAAAAGACCTGACGCTTGCCGAAGCTTCAATGCTTGCAGGCATTATTGAAGGGCCGGAGCTTTTTTCCCCTTATAAGAATATGAAGCTTGCAAAAGGGAGGCAAAAACTGGTACTGGCCAAAATGGTCGACCTGGGGCTTACATCTTTAACCGAAGCCCAAAACGCCTTCCAGGAGATACTTCCTATTTATCCTGAAAATTTAAGGAAATTCGGCAACATGGCGCCGTATTTTGTAGATTACATCCTCCAATTGTTGACCGAAAAATATGGGGAGGAAATGGTCAATAAAGGCGGTTTAAGGGTTTACACGACGCTTGACCCTAACATGCAGATTGCGGCTGAAGAGGCTGTTAAGCGTTTTGCAGAGGGCGAAGGGCCAAAATACAATTTCTCGCAGGCATCATTGATAGCGATCGATCCCCGCTCCGGCCATATAAAAGCGATGGTCGGCGGGGTGGATTTTGTTAAAAGCCAATTTAATCGTGCTGTCCAGGCTAAGCGCCAGCCAGGCTCTTCATTTAAGCCGTTCATCTATGCTGCGGCGATCGAAAAAGGGATATCTCCCGGCACAGTGATCGAAGATAAGCCGATAAGTTTTAAAGTTTACCGGAACAAGTGGAACCCTCGCGGAAGCTGGTCGCCAAAAAACTTCGACAAAAAGTTCCACGGGAACGTTACCCTGCAGACCGCTCTTGAAAAGTCGCTAAACATTCCAGCCATTCAGTTGCTCCAGGATATCGGTGTTTCGGCCGCGATCTCAATTGCGCAAAGGATGGGAATAACAAGCAGGCTTGAGCCTGCCTTATCCCTTGCTTTGGGCGCATCGGAAGTTACGTTATACGAAATGACATCTGCTTTCGGTGTTTTTGCGAACAACGGCGTCAGATTTGAGCCTGTTGCCATTACAAAGATCGTCGACCGTAATGGAAACGTGATATTTCAGCACGAGGCTCGAGGGAAAAGAGTGCTTTCTGATAATGTCGCGGCAGTAATGGATGAGATGATGGAAGGCGTTATCTTGCGCGGTACGGGCGTTGCAGGGAATATCGGAAGGCCTGCGGCGGCAAAAACAGGGACTTCGCAGGATTTCCGCGATGCATGGTTTGTAGGTTTTACTCCCCACCTTGTTTGCGGTGTTTGGGTCGGAAACGACAACAATGCCCATATGAAAGGAGTTGCCGAAGTTGCAGTCTGCCCAAGGCTTTGGAGGGAGTTTATGTCTAAAGCCATGGGAGTATATCCTGCGGTCGATTTCCAGAAACCTCAAGGGCTTGTGGCCGTAAAAATCTGTTTAAGCTCGGGCCTGCTTCCTAATTCATCCTGTCCCAAGGATAAGATCGTTTCTGCCAAGTATTTTGAAAAGGATATTCCGATAGCCGAATGTTATATCCACCCGACGGAGAAAGACGCGGTCGAAGAGAAAGAAGACGAGCCGGAAGGAAGTTCAGATGAGCAATTAAAAGAAACGGAAGGAATACCTACTGATGGCATCAATTAAGTTCGGCACCGACGGCTGGAGGGCGGAGATCGCACGGGATTTTACATTTGAAAACCTTTCAAAAGTAACATATGCATTTATAAGATACCTTGTAAATTCTGGCCTGGCGGATAAAGGCATTGCCGTCGGGTACGACAACAGGTTCCAATCAGAGGATTTTGCAAGGAAATCAGCGGAGATCTGTTCAAATGCAGGGATCAAAACATTCTTATCGGAAATATCGCTTCCTTCCCCCGCTCTTTCATATTATGTATATTCGCAAAAACTTTCCGCCGGTATAATGATAACCGCAAGCCACAATCCAAGCGCCTGGAACGGTTTTAAGATAAAAGAATCTTTTGGCGGATCTGCAAGGCCGGAAGTGACGCAAGCGATTGAAGCCGAACTTCAATCTTTAAACCTCCAACTTCCAACGTCCAACATCAAAAGAGAAATTGAGACTTTCGATCCCAAACCCGATTATTTAAAGCACATAGCTTCATTTGTTGATCTCAATAAGATAAAGAGCGCGGGGATCACTATGGTCCTTGACCCGATGAACGGCAGCGGATCTTCTTTCTTAAAAGAGCTTTTGCCTGATTTAGTCGAAATAAATAATAATCGCGATCCTCTTTTCCATGGGGTTGCTCCCGAACCGCTGCCTGTTAATCTCTCCGAATTAAGTTCGATAGTAAAAGACGGAGAAAATAAGAATAAATTAACTGTTGGCATTGCGATAGACGGCGATGCCGATAGGATCGCGGCGTACGATCCCGATGGGACTTATATTTCGTCCCATTATGTCTTTTCTTTGATCTTGAAGCATTTGGTCGAGAATAAAAAACTAAAGGGAAAGATCGTCAAGACCTTTAATATTTCAAGGCTTGTCGAATTCCAGGCGAAAGAATATGGGCTTGAGATAATAGAGACCCCGATCGGATTCAAATACATCGCTGACCAATTCTTGAGAGGAGGTGTATTGATCGGCGGCGAGGAAAGCGGAGGCCTTGGCATAATCGGCAATATTCCCGAAAGAGACGGATCTCTTAACGCTTTGCTTCTGCTCGAGCTTGTGGCCATAACAAAGAAGACCTTATCGCAAAATCTAAACGAGATCATGAAGAAACATGGTTTCTTCTATTATGATAGGATCGATCTCCATTTAAGCCGCGAGATATTCGGTCCAATAATGAAAGAATTGGTTGAACTCAAGGAATTTGGAGGACTTTCTGTTTCAAAAGTTGAGACGTTGGACGGCGTAAAACTCAATTTTGCAGATGAATCGTGGATATTGTTCCGGGCATCAGGGACTGAACCATTGCTTAGGATCTACGCCGAAGGCAAAACGATGGACAACGTAAAATTGTTGTTATCATACGGTCAGAAGCTATTTACTCGGTCTTGATCTTGCTCGACTTTTCCTGAAGGCCCCTCTCAAAAGCCTCTTTCTTTTCGATCCTGATTATTTCTTCCATTTCCTTTGCCGCAAGGCCGCCCATGCCCATGCTTTTATAAGTCTTCTGGAGCTCCTTATGCAGGTTCTTGTTGTCGCCCGCAATAAGCGAAGCCTTCCTGAACTGTTCTGCCGCGAGGTTTTTTTCGTTGTTTTTTACAAGAGCTTGGCCAAGGACAATATACATGTTCGGGTCGGCCGCCGCTATGCTTGCGGCATTTTTGTATTCTGATATCGCCGACTTGATATCCCCTGAATCCTCCAAGAGCAGGCCTAGGAACAAGTGCGGGTATGCATTTTGGGGGTTTTGGGCGATCGATCTTTTGTATTCCGCGATTGCTTCTGAAACCTTGCCCTTAAACCGAAGGTCAAGCGCGCGCATATTCGAATCTAATATCTCAACTTTTGCCTTTTGCTTCAATTTATAAAACCAATCTTGGAAGGCTCTCTCCTGTTTTTCTTGGCGGACAGCCGCCTCGACATCGGATTTCCCCTTTATTACCCTAACGCGCGCATCGCTAACTTTAATTATGTGGTAGCCGAAATCCGTTTTGACAGGCCCGCCAACATCGCCGATCTTTAACGAATAGGCAAGATCTTCAAAAGGCTTGACCATTGATCCAGTCGAAAAAAATCCCAGGTCCCCTCCCCTGTCTTTTGAGCCTGGGTCTTCAGAGTATTTTTTGGCAAGAGCAGCGAAATTTTCGCCTTTTTCCGCGCGTGCTTTTATTTCCTCTGCCAATTTCCGTGATTTTTCTTCTGAATTCTGGATGTTAGGCTTGATAGTAATCAAAATGTGGCTAGCCTTTATCTCTTTCAAATCGTTTGGGGAAAATGGCGCCTGGTTTCTTATTTCTTGGACCATCTTCTGCACTGCTATTTCATCCCTTATCATTTTCCTGAACTTGGAAAAAGACACATTAGACCTTTCCATTGCATTTTTAAGTTCACCGATTGAATTGAATTTTTGCTGTTTTGCTATTTGGTCGAGAGTTGCATTTAGCTCATCATTTGATATCCTTTGCCGTTTCCTTGCCTCGTCAAGTATTATTGAAAAATCGATCGTTTGCGATAACGCGAGATTTTGGACAAAAAGGAGGTCGGATGGCTTAAGAGCTTCCGGAAAATTCTGCCTGATCCTTGAAAAGATATCATTGAACCTCATAGGATCGACTTCCTTGCCGTTGATCTTTATGAACCCGGCATTTTTCCCGCTAGAGATCTGCTTAATACCCGCGTAGCCCAAGCCGTAAAACATCGATCCCACAAATACTACCGCAACAATGATCATTATTATTTTTGTTTTTTTCCTTAAAAATGTCAGCATTTCTACTCCTTATCTTTTATAAGCCTTGAAACGGAAATATACCCTCCAAGCATCCCGAGAATAAGTCCGCTTGCAAATACCCCGATATAAATTGATACCAGGACTCCTCCGCTGTAAATAAGCGGCAGGAACGGGAGCGCCGCCTGTATGCGGTAAGCTATTGTTTCATAAAGCGATTTTAGGACAAATACGCCTATTCCTCCTCCCAAGATGCCGATAATTATTCCCTCGATCACGAACGGCCACCTTACAAAAGATTCTGTTGCGCCGACAAGCTTCATGATATAAATGTCTGTCGCCCGGGCAAGGACGGTCAGCCTTATGGTATTAACTACGATTAGAAGCGTTGCGGCGAACAATAATACCATAAGCCCGGCGCCCCCGATCCTGACGGCTTCAATCAGGGTCTGTATTTGCTTTATCAGTTTCCCGCTGTACCTTACTTCCTCGATCTCGGAATATTTCGCAACTTCTTCGGCCACATGAGGCAGAAGATCCGGGGTCCTGACTTTTATAGCGTATGTATTAGGAAGCGGATTGTCGCGCACAAGTTCGTCAAGGTTCAGCCTTCCGCCGAAATCTTCCTTGAAATTTTTCCAGGCTTCTTCTTTAGAGATATATCTCACTTCTTCGATGCCGGATATTTTTGAAATTGAAAGCTGGAGGGATGCCGCGTTGTCGCTGCTCAAATTCTTATTGACATAGGCTACCATGTCAAGCCTTGCTCCGACATTTGAAACAATATGCCCAAGGTTAGCGATAAAGATGAGGAAAAGCCCGAAGATGAAAAGCGATACGGTCACGATGCCTATCGCAACAATGCTCATTAAGCCGGAGCGCTTGATCCCGCGGAAAGCTTCGACAAAAAAGAATTCCAGATTGTTTAAGAATTTCATGGCTGGTTGTAAACTCCTAATTGCTGGTCGCGGATGACCCTTCCGTTGTCTAGCGCTACGACCCTCCGCTTCATGCTGTCGACGATGTTTTTGTTATGGGTCGAGACAAGGACTGTTGTATCGCGCCTGTTGATCTTGTCTAATAGCTCCATGATCTCCCAAGAAGTCGTAGGGTCAAGATTTCCTGTCGGTTCGTCAGCCAAAAGCAGCGTCGGATTGTTGACTATTGCGCGGGCTATGCAGACCCTTTGTTTCTCTCCGCCGGAGAGGTGTTCGGGGAACGACGAAGACCTTTTGAACATTTGGACAAGTTCGAGCGCCTGCATTGTGCGGCGCCTTATCTGCGACCTTGGCACGGAAGTTACCTGCAGTGCAAATGCCACATTCTCGTAAACGGTCCTTCTCTGGAGCAATTTAAAATCCTGGAAAACAACCCCGATATTCCTTCGCAAATAAGGCACCTGTTCCGGGGTCAAGTCCGAAACATTGATCCTGTCGACGATAACTTTTCCCGAAGTCGGCCATTCTTCGCGGTAAAGCATTTTCATGAGAGTTGTTTTGCCTGCCCCTGACGACCCCACAATAAAAACGAATTCTTCCTTGCCGATGTGGAGATTGACGTCGAATAGCGCTTCAACGCCGTTTGGATATATTTTTGATACGTTCTTAAGTTCGATCATCTATATAATGGGAACTCCAGGCATAGTTTCTTGACTTCTTCGCGGATCTCTTTTTTCTTGGTTTCGTTTTCTTTATTTTCGATAGCGCGATCTATGAATTCGGCTATCTTTTTCATTTGAGGCTCTTTCATACCGCGAGTAGTTATGGCAGGCGTCCCAACCCTGATACCGGATGTTACAAACGGTTTTTCGGGATCAAAAGGTATTGTATTTTTGTTTATAGTAATGCCCACTTCGTCCAAGACCTTTTCGGCTTCTTTTCCGGTAACCTTCTTTACCCTAAGGTCTACAAGCATTAGATGGTTATCGGTACCGCCTGACACAAGCCGGAAGCCGTTTGCCGTAAGCTCTGTTGCCAAAACTTTAGCATTTTTAACGATCTGTTCCTGGTATTTTTTAAATTCAGGAGTTGAAGCTTCTTTGAAGGCGACAGCTTTTGCCGCAATAATATGCATTAGAGGTCCGCCTTGGTTGCCGGGGAATACAGCTTTGTCTATCTTTTGGGCGTAATCGGCTTTGCACATGATCATGCCGCCCCTTGGGCCCCGCAAAGTCTTATGGGTTGTCGTGGTTACAATTTCTGCAACAGGAACAGGCGATGGATGAAGACCCGCAACAACGAGTCCCGCAATGTGAGCTATATCAACCATCAATAATGCGCCGACTTCTTTTGCGATTTCACTGAACTTTTTAAAATCGATTATTCTGGGATAAGCTGTTGCGCCTGTAACGATCATTTTGGGCTTATGTTCGTGCGCTAATTTTCTTAATTCATCGTAATCGATGGTTTCTGTTTCTTTATTTACGCCATAGGGAACGAATTTAAAATATGTGCCGGAGATATTAACAGAGCTTCCATGAGTTAAATGGCCGCCGTGAGAAAGATTTAATCCTAATACAGTATCTCCATAGTTTAAGCAGGCAAAGTATGCTTCCATGTTGGCTTGGGATCCCGAATGAGGCTGGACATTGGCATGATCCGCCCCAAAAAGTTTTTTCGCTCTCTCTCTCGCCAAGTCTTCCGCAATATCGACATATTGGCATCCGCCGTAATATCGTTTGCCGGGATATCCTTCGGCATACTTGTTTGTCATGACAGACCCTGCGGCTTCCATAACTGCGCGGGAAGTGAAATTTTCGGATGCTATCAATTCGAGATGGGTTTGCTGGCGGTCAAATTCTAAATCAAAAGCTTTTGCAATCTCCGGGTCGAATTTGCGGATATTTTCCAGGTCGAAATGTTGCATTGTTATTTCCTTATTATTTACTCGATAAGACAAATTCAACTGGAATTTTGCTTATTTTCCCGCCGATGGGGAGATAGTTTAATATTTCAAAACCTAACAAATTCCCTTTTTTATCTTTTTTAAGTATGATCTCCTTGCCGGTTTCTTCATTTATGGTTTTTTGCGGTTTTTTTAGCCAGATATCCAACGTATTTCCGACTTCATCATACATAATTCTTATTTTTTCCATACTATTTCACCCTCTTTGATATTTTTTGTCAAATAAGCCGTAATAATAAATCCTTCGCCATTCAAATGCTTTACTACAACGCAATAATAATAATTCCCTGATTTTTTGTAATATAAATAAACCGATCTATCTTTTAAGCTCCTCCTGATTTCAACGGGATGTTTTATCGATTCAATAACCTCTTTTTCTTTCCCGTCTATTTCCGGATGTTTTATTTTTGTTATTAGATTCCAGTGTTGTGAATTTGTTCTTATCAAACAGCCAAGCGCCGAATTAATTTCGAATTTAATTTTTTCCCACATTATCGTGATTTATTCTAACATAAAATAATTTGTGCGTCAAAAAAACAAAGCTCCGATGTTGCGTCGGAGCCTTACATGACAAGAACAATGCTTATCTGCGGCTATAAGGTTATAATGAAATACTGCAGCATTTTTTCCATATCGGCAGTTACAAGGCTTTCTTGCGCCTCATTATGGAACGTGGTATAGACAACTGTGCCTTTAGAAGCGCCTGCTGGCTTGAATTGAACTGCAAGCGGCTTGTCTGACACCGTTCCTGATGCAGAAATTCCGGATGCAATTCTTACTGACTCACTTAAAACGTTGGCAGAAGAACCGGAAATTGTCGGACTTCCACGAAGAAGCACGGCAGTATCCGTCCCTTCTCCTGAAATAACAACCCAGCCGCCTAAATCATAATAAATGCTTATCGTAGATTTGCCTAAAACATTATTTATTAAGTTCGAATCAATAACAGTAGCTTCAACTGTTTTTGATCCCGTGCCGACTTTGGCCGCAGAAATAGATTCAGCGGTCGCCGTAGCAGTAGAATCGCTGCCATAAAAGTCGATCGCACTTGGCCATAAGGGTTCTACGAAAGCAGCTGCCCAGTCAGAAGCATAAAGGGATTTTCCTGCGACCTCCACGAAGTTTTTTAAGTTAGTTTCAGCAGTCGAAGTAAAATTGGAAGTGGAAGCCCCGCAATTAATGAAAATTGCCTCAAAAGTGCTTATGAAGGCATAATTTGCCAAATCCGAAACTTCTATGGTTGTATAAGTAAAACCTAATTTTGTAATTATATTTTCAATTGTATCATAAGATCCTTTTATTACGGCAATATCTTTTGGAGCAGTTAAATTGGCTGGAGTAAAAGTGGTTTCAGAAGTAGCAACATTTACCGTTGTGCCGGATTCGAGAGTGACGGTGAAATCGATTTTCCAAGATCCTGATTCGACCGTCACTATTTTTGTGACAGAGGCTGAAGTTACAGGGACATTTAATGTGTAAGAGCCATCAGATTTTGTAAAAGTTTCAATAATAGATCCTGTTGTCCAAACTTTGACCCCTCCAAGAGGAGTAGTCCCGTTCGCAGCATAAACGATCCCTTTTACAACGCAGGTTGCTGTTGTTTCATTAACCTTGGCACATCCCACCGTTAACACAGAAATCCCAAATCCAAAAACCAAGATCCAAATCAAAATCCCAAATCTAAATCTTTTCATGTTCTTCTCCTTATAAATAATATCTGTAGCCAGCGTCAACCCGAAGCCCTAACCCAGTATTATAGCCTAATCCAACTTGAACAGGCCCCATCTTTGTACCGCCTACGATGCCAAATCCTATTCCGCTCTTGATAACTCCAGAAAGCCCGGGGACGTTTGTCACATCTTTTGAATAACCAGCGTAAGCAAGCTCAAGTCCGACATTGAAATTGCCTATTGGGTAAAGTACTTTTGCGCCGGCATCAATTATGCCGAAACCGCTGCCCATAGCATAACCGATTTCGCCGCCAAGAAAAACAGGTCCCATCGGCATTAGATAATCTGCCGCAAAAAGCGCCGCTCCTCCTGCTAATCCACCCTTTAGGGTTAAAGATCTTGCGGATTTTTCAACTATTTGCACTTTTGTGATCTCAAGCTTTAATTGCGAATCGGCAGGAAGTTCCTTCTTTAACTCTTCGATCTTGGCTTGATGCCCCTTAATTGTTTTATTCATGCGTGCGATCTGCGTCTTGTTTTTTGTATTCGATAATTTTGATTGGAGCGCGGTGATCTCGCTTTGGAGCTTATCTATCTTTTCTTGAGCAGTCGCGGCGAAAGCCTGTACAGATAAGAAGCAAATGAACCCGGATAAAACGATCAAAGTAATTGTTTTTTTCATTAGATAACCACCTCTATTCGTTACAGCTTATAGATATTTTTTTTACTTGTCAAGCCGGAGTTTCAAAGTTATAATGCCTCCATGCCAAAAAAAGAAAAAAACGAAAATGATATCGAAAATGAGATGGAAGAAGTATTTTCTGAAGCCTCCGAATCGTGCCAAGCCTGCGGCGGCGTGCTAAAGGCCGAAAAAGTCAACCTTGAGGAGTTTGAAAATGGCAAGCTTTATTTAATGGAAAACGTTTCCGCATACATTTGCGAAGGATGCGGAGAGATGTGGGTGCCGGAACCGACCCTTATTGAGTTTGAAAAGATGATGGATACGGCAAAAGAATATCAAGACGGAAAGGCTCCTCTCAAAAAAGCTACCCACAGGGTCAAGCGGCGCAAATAATCGTTAGCTATTAATTAACAGTAAATGGCACTACATCCGTAATGATCTTGCCGGCTGTTGATTTTTCAGATGAAGCTGTTGCGCTTGTGATCAATTGTTCAACCACGTATGATGTATTGTTGGTCATGTCGTATACGTCAAAATACAGCAAACTCGACAACGGGTTAAAGTTAAAGCTGTAGATTATTACGCTTGATTTGCTCGATGTCATATCTACCGGGCTAGTTGAAACGCTTGTAAGGTCGTTGCGAAGTATCTTGCTTTCTCCGCCGTTGTTCGCTAGATAGATCAAATAATCCCCGTAAGCGCGGGCCTTATTGATCGTCCTGTATTTTGAGTGCCTGGAAAATGCTTCGATGCTCGGCTCTCCGCTTGAGTTCACTATCCTGTAAATCCTGTCGCCCTTGACGGCCGATGTCCCCGAAGACCAGCTGTCCAATTTTAATATGGCGTATAATGATCCATTGTCAGCGAGGACCAATTGTTTTGCCCAGCCGAAATTGACCCCCTGAAGGCCGTTGGCTATTTTCCATTCGTTTTTTGTTGTGCCTGCCAAGTGCGCATTTACTTCAACGCTTATTTTATCGGCAATATTTGAAACCCAAGCGCCATGGACGGATTCGCCGGTACCGGTAATGTTCATCGCTTCAAATGTTAAACCGCCTAAGGTATCGGTGGTCGTTGAAAAATATTTTTCCCTGATGAAATTGCGTACAGTTTCTTCCGAAACTCCGCTTTCAAGGGACAGAGGAAGGGATGTGCCTCCCCAGCTATCCTGTTTGAAAAATCTTTTTTGCTCGGTCCCATCCCAGTAGCCATAAAGTATTTGGTTTGATATTGTCCTTGAATCGTCCCATGCGTTCGAATCATCATATAACGACTTGACCGACGTGATCTTCCCCGTCGTATCAAGCTTGACTTGTATGATGCCGGAATATTTCAAGAAATTGTCATTTTGGTCTTTTATCTGTAGATTTGTGCCGACCAATATAATGCTGTTATTGCTTGGCACATAATAGTATGACCTAAGCCATCCGGTGTAGCCGTCGTTATAGAAAATACTTTTGACCGAATTGTTGTAGATCAGGCGCAGCCATTCGATGCTCCAATTCCCGGCATCGGACCCGTGAAAAAGAACGAACCCGTTCGGGCAAACATAAAAATCCCTGACAGCCATCTGGCTGTTCCCGATCTGCGAAAGTACTCCTGCCGGCGTCTTTTTCTTGAGGACTGTTGTCCCGCCGCCCGAACCCTGCGCGGTGCCGAGATAATAAAGGTTCCCGTCATTATCCCATTGTACTTGTTTTACAGGAAGATCACCATTGTTTGAATCCCCGTACCATGTGCCAACGCCATTAAGGGTATCATCGACTGATTCAGTCGTGCCGGTTGGATATATCCTAAAGAAAGCTATTTGCCTTCCGCGGGATTCTGATGTTGAAGAGTCTTGGATCCAAACGCCCCATTGGAAACCGACGTAAAGCGAACCATCCGGGCTTTTTTCAATTACGGAAATTGGAGGGCGGGAACCAGACGGCAGATTCAATATTGATGAAAACTCTCCCGAAGCGGTTAATTTCAAAAGGTCAGTTACGTTGGCGACCAGCGCTTTAACGTCTTTTGCCAGGGCTAAACCGCTCGTTCCAGTTGATGCGGCAGAAACAATCGCTTTAGCTCCTGAAACATCAAAAAGATTTGATACTTTAACGGAAGAAGATTGATCCCCTCCGCCGTATGAACCTTTTTGTTCGCCACAGCCAGCCACTAGCGTGGCAATGACCAATGACCAAATCCCAATGACCAACAAAGAATAGTAATAATTTTTTTTCATATTCTTACCTCCGTTAATACATCCGATGGAATAATACTCATAGAATAATACTCATAGTATGTGAAATTGTCAAGGAAGATTTGACTTTTTTTTGCGCGCTTGATAAAATAACCAACAATTTACAAAAACATCAAGAAGGGAGAGGTGTATATTATTGAAAATCAAAATTAAATTGTTATGCCTTTATTGCTTCATAATGCTAGTCCAAGCCCTTTCGCTTAATGTGGCGGCCGCTCCCGCAATCCTCGAGGAAAAAGTTCCGGGGCAGAACGGCTGCAATACTATTGCCGATGTCGTTGAAAAAGTTGGCAATGCCGTTGTAAATATTGACGTCGTTAAAATGCAAAAGACCAGGTTCATCAACCCCTTTTCTGGTTTTGTAAAAGATTTTGGCTTCGGGTTTGATTTCGATCCGCGCTTCAAGAATTTTTTTGAAGACAAGATCATACCCCAAAAAGGAGAAGTCATCGGCGTTAATGTTGCGATCGTCGCGCAAGCGCAAGGTATAGGCTTTGCTATTCCAATTAATTCCGCAAAAGAGGTACTGCAAGACCTTAGGATTCGCCCGCTGCCCAAATGGGGTTTAAACAATACGATGTCATAAAACAAGTGAATGGGGAAAAGGTCAAAACTTCAGATGAGGTACAAAAGATCGTTTCACAGTTAAAGCCAAACAGTGAAAGAAATAAGTATGGTAATATACAGGGACGGAAAAAATTATTCAATTAAGGGGAAATTAGGCGAAAGGCCCGAACAAGTCGACGAAAAGGAGTAAACAATATGGCAGAATTCAGGCGCGCATACGGATTTGACGAGATATCGCTTGCCCCGTCAATTATAACGATCAACCCGGATGATACGGATGTTTCGGTTGAGATCGGCAAAAAGAAGTTCCAGATCCCGATCATCGCTTCCGCGATGGACGGAGTTATGAGCCCCAAAACTGCCGTCCTAATGAGCAAGCTTGGAGGATTGGGCGTTCTTAATCTCCAAGGCGTTTGGACGCGCTACGAAAACGCCGAAAAAGTATTGGAACAAATAGCTTCCGTCAGCCGCGAGGAATATGTCCCGCTAATGCAAAAACTTTATCTTGAACCGGTCAAAAAAGACCTTATCGGAAAAAGAATTAAGGAGATAAAAGCCGCCGGCGGGATCGCTGCGGTATCATCTATCCCGCAAGATGCCATCGAATTTGGTACTATCGCACGCGATGCAGGCGTTGATATTTTTGTCGTCCAATCGACCGTCCTTTCGACAAAACACAAATCAAAGACATCCGAGCCTTTGGACCTAAAAAAATTCTGCCATGAGATGAAAGTGCCGGTGATCGTCGGAAATTGTGTTACATACGAAGTAGCATTAACGCTTATGGGTACAGGTGTTGCGGCAGTTTTAGTCGGGATCGGGCCCGGCGCCGCCTGCACCTCGCGCGGGGTTTTAGGCGTCGGAGTGCCGATGGCCACGGCTATTGCCGATTGCGCCGCGGCGCGCGACGCTTACTATAAAGAGAACAATATTTATATTCCAATCATCGCAGATGGCGGTATGGCAGTGTCGGGCGATATGTGCAAGGCTATAGCTTGCGGTGCGGATGCCGTTATGATCGGGTCACCGATCGCAAAAGCTTCCGAAGCTCCTGGCTGCGGATTCCATTGGGGCATGGCGACGCCGTCGCCTACACTTCCTCGAGGATCAAGGATAAAAGTCGGAACGATCGGTTCATTAAAAGAGATATTGCACGGCCCTGCAAAATTCGATGACGGATCGATGAATTTTATTGGAGCCCTTCGGACATCTATGGGAACATTGGGCGCAGTAAACATCCGCGAGATGCAGCAAGTTGAGGTTGTGATCGCTCCTTCGATCTTAACCGAAGGAAAAGTTTACCAAAAAGCTCAGTCTCTTGGCATGTACAAATGAGTAAACACGATCTGATCGTTGTCCTCGATTTCGGCGCGCAATACTCGATGCTCATAGCCCGCCGCGTCCGCGAATGCAATGTATACTGCGAAATTCTCCCTTACAACACAACAGTTGAAGAGCTAAAAAAACGAAATGTTAAGGGTATTATCCTTTCCGGCGGCCCATCTTCCGTTTACGAGAAAAACGCCCCCCATCCTGATCCAAACATTTTCAAAAGCGGCATACCGATCTTAGGTATATGTTATGGCGTACAGCTAATCGGAAAAGCTTTTGGCGGTGAAGTAAAAGAAGGATCGATCAAAGAATACGGGAAAACACAATTAACGATCAATGATGAAGTAAATCTTTTTGCGGGGCTTCCGAACGAGATACAAACTTGGATGAGCCATGGCGATTCGGTTGTAAAGTTGCCTGATGGTTTTGTAGGCTTAGGACATACGGAGCACACTCAAAATGCGGCGATCGGCGACCATACAAGAAAAATATACGGCGTCCAATTCCATCCTGAAGTTGTCCATACGCCGCAAGGCTTCGAAATAATAAAAAATTTCGTATATATTGTATCCGATTGCAAACCGACATGGACTACCGCTAATTTCATTGACCAATCCGTAAAAGAGATACAGGCGACACTTGGTAAAGAAAGAATTTTATGCGCGCTGTCGGGCGGCGTTGATTCAACAACGGTTGCGGCTCTTGTCCACAAAGCCGTTGGCGAACAATTGACTTGCATGTTCATCGATCAAGGGTTTATGCGAAAGAACGAAGCCAAAAAGATCGAAGAGTTATTTACCTCAAAATTTAAGATCCATTTCATCCACATTAATGCATCAGAACGATTCTATGAGAAATTAAAAGGGATTTCGGACCCAGAAGAAAAACGCCATCGAATTGGCAACGAATTCATTCGTGTATTCGAAGAAGAAGCAAAAAAACTTGGACATCTACCATATTTGGCGCAAGGAACGCTTTACCCTGATGTTATTGAATCAGCGGTACCCGGACTTTCTGCTACGACCGCAGTTCGAATTAAAACGCATCATAATGTCGGCGGATTGCCAAAAGATATCAAATTTAAACTAATAGAGCCATTAAAGAAGCTATTTAAAGATGAAGTTAGAGCGCTTGGCCGCGATCTTGGAGTTCCGGATGAAATAATATCCCGCCAGCCATTCCCTGGCCCTGGCCTTGCGATAAGGATTATTGGCGAGGTTACAAAAGAAAGAGTTAAGATATTGCAAGATGTTGACGATATAGTCGTTTCTGAGATCAAAGCCGCCGGATATTATAAAAAAGTTTGGCAATCTTTTGGCGTTTTGCTTCCTATTAGAACAGTTGGGGTTATGGGTGATAAGCGTACTTATTTGAACACAGTTGCTATCCGATCGGTCACATCTACCGATGCAATGACGGCCGATTGGTCAAAATTGCCATATGAACTTCTTGAAAAGATGTCTAGCAGGATCATTAATGAATGCCCTGAAATTAACCGCGTAGTTTACGATATTTCCTCAAAACCGCCTTCGACTATCGAGTGGGAATAGACTGCAAGTTTTTGCCTAAATAGCTCGATAGTTATTTAGATGGCAGAAGTATCACTAGACCCAATAACACATCAAAAGTCACCAAAGCCTGTTGTTTCGGGGCCAACGCCTGCATCGTCACAACCAGGAAGGGTAAAACAACCTCCTGCTCCAACGACAGCTCCGGCCCATGAATCCGCAAAAACATTAAAAGCTCGTCAAGCTCAACTCGACATTGAATCTGTTTCTGCTGATGAACAGGCTTTTATCACTTTGCTTGGGATAACAAAAGTGGAATTTCGGGAAATAAAAGCGATATGCAATCTTAAACAAACGGATAGGTTAACTTTTCTGCTTTCGAAAGTTAAGGGGGCAAAAAGCGGGTCTGCGGCTGTAAAAAAAGCCAAACAAAATATCAAAAAATACGAACAATGTCAAAAATATAAAGAAGCGATCCTTTCCACATTAAAGGTCCAACAGCCGGAACTATTCAAAACCTTTGAAAGCTATCAAAATAAGATTTTGGCCCGAGCATTTGCGGAAACCTTAGCCCTTTTTAGGGATGAACGAGTATTTAAGGAATATTATGAAATATTGAACAAATATCACATAATAGATCCCTTGGCAATTGGCAGAAAAGATATAGGTAAAATGACGATTTACGAAGAGACAATCTTTTTTCAGAGAACAGAAACAATGAGAGGATATTCGATCTCAAATATGTATTTTGAAGAAGCCCAGAGATATTTGAACATTCAAGAACAGATCCGGGCCAAAACAAATAAATATTTCTTGCAAATAATAAAGTCAAATAAATTTGGGAAAAAATTGGCCGCTATCCATAATAGAGAAACAGAAGCTATGGCGCAATTATGGCCAAAAGATGATCTTAACCTTGAATTGACTGGACTGACAAATAAAGCCCAAAGCCTAATAAATAAATACCGTAAAATAGCTAAAGAGCTTGAAGCCGCGATCAAAACGCCGGATATTAAAGACGATGAAATGGCCAAAGCGAAATTGTCGGGGATCATCGATGAATTGCTGGCGGAAATTGGAATTGAATATAAGGCTGCTTATGTTGAAACCCCCTCAAATCCAGAAAAACAGGCTTTAAAATCATTGCTCCATATCACCGCACAATTGAAGATATTGGATAAAAAGATAATATATTATGCCAGATTAAGCAATCCCGCCCTATCGCAGAATGAAAGGGATCTGATCGAACAGGTTAAAGGTCTATCCGAGAAAGGGATATTATTTTCGAAAGCGCCTACTGAAGCCGGAGCTTTCAAAAAATATACTTTGGCTGCATGGCTTGCGACCTATCCAAAAGAAGTACAACTTATTCTGGAAATATATGTCCGATCAACGAAAGATTTCTTAAGGCAGATTAAAGATAATATGCCTTTGATAGGTACGGGAAAGGATAAAAGTGAGGCATTGTATTTTACCTTGCTGGCTTCGGGATTTTCCGAAAAAGAATTATTGGCGTTCGATGCCATGGCGGCGCTTGAAAGCCTCGCTGATGACGACAAGAAGGTTTTAATAGGAACAAATGAAGGGCAAATAGGAAATTGTTTAAAAGAGCTTAAGAAAACATATGATCTAATGTTATCCAGCAAGTATATAACATTAAGTCCTAAAGAAAGAGCCGCTATAAATGCTAAATATTGTCAATTAACAAGCCTTTTATTTGGGCTTGTCGGCTCTTATCAGCGAGCAAGTTATCTGATGGAAATATCTGTTTATATGCGCAAAACCGGTGTTCATATTCCCGGAAAAACCCATGAGATTGAAAATTCTCCAGAAACACACGATGACCTTATTTATCACCAAGGCTTGTTGAGATTCATTAAGGCTTCTGCCGAACAATTTGGCGTTGACCCATGGAATCTTATTGCCACTCATTTAACCGTCAGGAAAATTACCGGCGAGCCGATCGACCAAAAATATGTGGATGAGATATTGAAACATTCATCTTTGCAAGGTTTGATCGATTTAGACGGCCAATATAATTTAGACGAGCTTAAAAAGAAATTCATTTCAGCTTTTGTTTATAAAGGGCTGGAATCATCTTTAGCCATCCAAACTAATTATGAGGCATCGAAAGCTAAAATATTCGCATGGCTGCAAAAATATGTAGGACAAATAAGATCGGAAATATCAAAGGATCCTCGATATGCCGGGCTCAATGAAATGGAAAATAAGCTTAGGATACTGAACCAAATATTCAGGTTTTTGTTGGAAACAAAGGTAGTGTCAAACAACGAATTGGATATTTTTATCAAGAAAAATCCTTATGCTGAGCTAAAGATCGGGTTGGAAATGCAAAACTTGAGATCGAAGGAGGTATTCTTTACTATGGGGTATGAGAGTCTGCCAAAAGAGGTAAAGGATGCGGTTGAAAAACACGGATTTACCGCTTTTTGCAAGGATTATGCAGCTCTCTTGGATATCTATTGGGTCCCTAATGACAAGAAAACTTTATTTTTAGGATACACTTTTTTGGGGAAAGGCCCAATTGTCTTAACATATAAACAATCTAATTTTTTGAACAAAATAATTGACATATTAGTCCACGAATTAAGGCATAAAGCGGATAACGATGACTTTGAAAAATATTGCCTGGCAAACCCTAACTATAAAAAACCTTTTGATGATATCCCTATTATGCTGACAGAACGAAATGCTGATATCCTTTCATTGGCTGTTTGTGAAGGCATCAAGCCAAGAACCTTGGCCTTAAAAAAGGAAATAGCAGAAATAAGGCGAAGAGTTGAAATATCCAATGTTTTGTTGGGGCTAAACCCGGGAGACAGGCAAATTTTAAAGCCGCCTTATAATGGGATAAAGATAGAAATGCAATCATTGTCGATCGCGCCATCGCAGATACCTTTAGAAGTGAAAGATCTTCATGCAATAAAATCAGTTTTAATTAATATGGGTTATACCGCCAAAGAACAGGGATTTTTGATAGATACTTGTGTTGCAGTCATTTCATCCGGTTGGATCGATCTTTCAACCCTAAATGTTCCCGGCCAAAGGAATATATTCATTGATTTTATTGAAAAATTGGTTGGGGATAAGCGAAGCAAAGGATATTATACAGATGAATTTGAGAGTCACTTAGCTCACTCGAAAAAAACAATAAATAGTAAAGTAAAAACCCCCATTGTTACATCTCAAGAGCTTAAACGGTTGATCTATAAGACGCTGCCTCTCGCCTTCTGATGCTCTTTCCATGAAGAAGAAAATATATGCGAGCCGTCTTTACGTGCTACAAAATATATATAATTCGTGTTCGCGGGATAAATAGCCGCCTTAAATGACGCAAGCCCCGGATTGCATATCGGCGTTGGAGTTAGCCCCATGTTTTTATAGGTATTATACGGCGATCGGATTTGGAGCTGTTTTAAATATACATGCTTTGTCGGATTTTCTAATATATATTTGATCGTAGGATCTGAAGCCAACGGCATTTTCATCTTCATTCTATTATAAAAAACAGATGAGATGATTGGCCTCTCTGCATCAAGTCTTGCTTCTTTTTCAATAATTGACGCTAGGATCAAAGTGTTGTAGAAGGAAAACGTACTGTTCTTTCCATTTTCTTTCCAGTAAAACCAGAGCATTACATTAAAACGTTTAAGCATCATATTGGCAAGGACTTCGGTTGAAGTTGTTTTTTCTATTATGTAAGTATCCGGGAATAAATAGCCTTCGAAAGAATAGCTATTATTGGCTTTTAGAAAATCATATTTTAGAGCTAGTGATAAAGATAAAGGCGTGTTGGTAAGCTTTCTGAATTCTTCGAAGTGAAGAAATCCGGTCTTTTGAAGGATGCTTCCCATTTTATAGATCGAAGTCCCTTCAGGAAATGTAACCTTAATTGGATTGGGCGAGTTAGTGTCGCCGCGCCTTAGTTTTATCAGTGTTGAAACAAGCGTTCCATGAGGATTAAACGTGTATTCGCCTGATTGTATCTTGTTTTGCATATTGAGCGAGAATGCCGCAAGCTTAAAAAATAAGCTATTTTCAATAACCTTATTGGATGCAAGCATATTCGCTATCTCATTTGCGCTTGTCCCCTGGTTTATGGATATCGAGACCAGTAGATCGTTCTTGCCGGTTTGGATAAAGATGGAAAAAAAAGACAGAATAACAAGTATCAATAATAATATTGGCAAAAGAACGAGTATTTTTTTCATTTCCTGCATTCCATATAATTCTGCAAAATAAGCGCCGCGGCCGTCTTATCAATAAACTTGCGCCTTTTTTTCTCGGAAACACCAGCTTCGTCAAACATCCTATTGGCTTGAGATGAAGTCAACCTTTCATCCCATGTAACAATTGGAATAGTAACCGATTTTTTCAATTCTTCAATAAATTCCAACACTTTTTGGGCAGAGTGCCCTATCTCGCCTCTCATGGTTTTGGGAAGACCTACTACGATCTCGGATATGTCATCATATTGTTTGATCGTATTTTTAACTTCGTCAATATTTGAGACCACTGCTATTCCTTGAGCGGTTAACCCGAGAGGGTCGCTTATCGCAATGCCTATTCGAACTTCACCGTAATCGATACCCATGGTCCTCATATTAATTCTATTGCCTTCTTCAGAGCTTCCTCGATCCTTGAAATATCGCGCCCACCCGCTTCGGCCTTGTTCGGCCGCCCGCCGCCGCCGCCGCCGCAAGTTTCGGCTAGTACTTTTGCAAGCTTGCCCGCATGATAGCCTTTTTTCACTAGATCATCCGTTACGATCACCAAGAACGATATTTTATCGGATATTGTTGATGCAAGGATTATTATTCCCGATCTAAGCGAATCACGGAGTTTGTCGCCCATAATTCGCATATTATCAACCGGAACCTCTATTAACGATGCCTTAAGGACGACGATATCTTTTATCTTTTCAGTTTGTGATAGGAGAGAGTCGGCTTCTAATAAGGATTTTTTTGCTTCAAGATCGTCAATTTCTTTTTGGATGTTCTTGTTCCTCTCTCTTGCCCATTCAAGCCTTCCCTCAAGATGCTCAAGGAATTTGTTTACGCGGATCGAGTCTTTTTCATCAACTGCTTGGCCCAGGGTGTTTAATTCGGTGGGGTCAACTTCAAAAATGCCTTCATCAAGGAAAGCTCCGCCGCCAAGCAACTGCTTTTTTGCCTGAAGTATTGCGTGGTGGCGCATAAGATCATCGATCTGAATATGGAGATCTTTTGCCTTGTAAACTATGGCAGCTTTGGACAGATCTCCTGCAATTGCTTCAATTCTCCTTACTCCCGATTGTAAGGCTTCCTCTTTTATGATCTTGAAAAAAACGATATCTTTAGTATTATCAACATGACAGCCGCCGCAAAGCTCAAGGCTTAAATCGCCTATCTTTACTACCCTAACTTTGTCGCCATATTTTTCGGAAAATAAAGCCATCGCACCGAGTTTTTTTGCTTCATTGAGGTTTGTTTCAAATTTTTCGACTTTAATGGCCTTTTTAATATTCTCATTAACGATCCTCTCAACTTCAGCTGTTTCTTGTTTTGTCATCGCACGATTGAAGCTAAAATCGAAGCGCAAACGGTCAGGGCCAACGTACGATCCCGCTTGTTTTGCCATATCGCCCAAGGTTTTTCTCAAAGCCGCATGAAGCAGATGAGTTCCAGTGTGGTGGGCCATTATATTTTTTCTTTTACTTTCATCTACCTTGGCATGAACATGGTCCCCGATCTTTAAGCGATCTATATTATCGAGACGATGAAGGATCACTCCGCCAATTTCGCCGTATGTTCCAATAACAATGCTTTCGTTTATGATCCCGGTATCTCCAATTTGGCCTCCGCCCTCCGGATAAAATGGCGTCTTATCGAGAATTACGATGTTCTCGTCAGGAATGATCTCCAATATCTTTGCGTCGGACTCAAGTTTGTCGTAACCCACAAAATTTGTTTTACCGTGTTTTTCTTCGAAAGTATTCTTTAATCTTAAGATCGAATCCTCAAGTTTAAAGGCTCCTGCCCTTGCGCGTTCTCTTTGTTCTCCCATTAAATTTTCGAATTCAGCTTTGTTGATCGAATACCCTCTTTCAATCGCGAACTCTTCGGTTATTTCATATGGGAAGCCAAAAGTATCATGAAGTTTAAAAACATCGATTCCGGCAAGCTTTTTGTCGGTAGCATGCTTTGCAAATAGTTCTTCCAGTAATTTCATGCCTGATTCAAGTGTATTATTGAAACCGATCTCTTCAGATCTGATAGTCTCTTCGATTATTTTTGATTGGGTTGCAAGTTCAGGATAAGTTCCCTTTCCTTGTTCGATAACTGTCCTTGATAATTCCGATAAGAAGGGCATTTGCATCTTTAATTTTCTTCCGTTTAGTATCGCTCGCCTGATAATTCTTCGTAGAACATAGCCTCGCCCTTCATTTGACGGCAATACTGAATCGGAGATCAAATATGTCATCGCGCGCAAATGGTCGGCAATTATTTTGCTGGAAGCGCTTCTATCGGGAAGTTTTTCAAAGATCGGAGTGAATAAATCCGTATCGAAATTATCTGTTTTTCCCTGCAGAACTCTCGATATCCTCTCAAGCCCCATACCGGTATCAATATTCTTCTTTGGGAGAGGTTTTAACTCTCCGGCCTCGTTGCGATTATATTGAATGAACACAAGATTCCATATCTCCAGGAATCTCTCGCAATCACAAGCAGGATTGCAGTCGGGCTTATCGCATTTGACGCCGGAGTCATAATATATTTCAGAACAAGGTCCACAAGGACCTGTAGGCCCTGCTGACCAAAAATTGTTTTCCTCATCAAGCCTATAGATCTTTTCTTTGGGTATTCCTATTTTTTTATTCCAAATATCATAGGCTTCATCATCTTTTTCATAGATCGCGATGACGAGTTTTTCTTTTTCGATCTTGTAGGCTTCGGTTAAAAGCTCCCAAGCGTATGCTATCGCATCTTCTTTGAAATAATCGCCGAAAGAAAAATTCCCAAGCATCTCAAAGAATGTATGATGCCTGGTCGTCTTCCCGACATGTCCTATGTCGTTCATGCGTATGCATTTTTGTACGGTTGTAACGCGTTTATATTTTGGGGATTCGGTTCCCAAGAATATCGGCTTGAACGGAAGCATTCCCGCTAAAGTTAATAAAACTGTCGGGTCAGACGGGATTAGCGAAGCGGAAGGCTGGCGCTTATGCCCCTTTTTCTCGAAGAATTCTAAGAATTGTTCTCTAATTTCAGAACTTTTCATAATTATTTACTTGAACAAACTAACCTGCGAGTAAACCCTGCCTGCCGGTAGGCACGGCTCGCGGTTAGTTTGAATTTCATAACCACGGCGTTTAGCCGCTGGTAGAAAAATATTTCTCAATCTCCTCCCTAATTCTATTTTGTACATCTTCAACCGGCATCGTACTATTAATGACCTTAACTCTTTTTTTATCGTTTTGGGCGATCTCCAAATATTTATCCCTGACCCTTTCATGAAAGGCGACGATCTCTTTTTCAAATCGGTCGATATTCCCTCTTTCTTTCGCCCTCTTGAGGCCAACTTCGACCGGAACATCGAGCAGGATAGTAATATCGGGAACTAGTCCGCGGCTCGCTACCCAATTTACATATCTTACCAAATCTTCTGGAAGGCCGCGGCCCCCCAATTGGTATGCCAGAGTTGAATCCATATACCTATCGCAGATAATTGTTTTCTTTTTATCTAGCGCCGGTTTAATTATTTTTTCAACATGCTCTACCCTGTCTGCCGCGAAAAGGAAAATTTCCGACAGTATTTCCGGCTCTTTTTCCAATAAGATCTTTCTTAATTCCATTCCAAGCGATGTTCCGCCTGGTTCTTTGGTTATCACGACATCTTGGCCTTTAGATGCAAGGTATTTTGATAATAATTCGATCTGTGTTGTTTTTCCGCAGCCTTCCCCGCCTTCAAAAGAGATGAACATGTTCCCTCCTAGTTTATGCCGAAGTTGAAATTAAATTCATTCCTCATTACACGATATGCAAAAGTTATATTGAAGCAATGGATCCCGATGCGGACAAGATAATCGAATTCTCGGGGACTTAAATCCGGTAAATTATATAAAACGTTGATACCGTATTTGCTTCCATCATTTCCTGCCATAAATCCCGCATTTATTTGGTTTGAAGCTGTAAAGCGATACATTTCATAAGTAAACGGGCTTGTTCCTCTATTTAGGATGAAAGTCCTAAATCCCACACCGGTTGATAAGAATGGGGACCATGTCTTGTACAATTCAAGGCCGCCAACGGTTTTTAGCCAACGGGTCCCGTTGCCGCCTTGCCTGCCGGCAGGCAGGTAGAAAGAATGGTCGTTATCCAAAATAACCTTTATTATGCCGATTTGAAGGTCGAGAAGCGATGCCGAAACGCCAAGTTTTGCGTTTGAATAAGTTTGTGATGCCCCAGATGATTCTTCGGAAATAAACCCGAGAGAGAGAGATCCTGACATATCAAATTTATCATATGCCCATTTTTTAAGCGACAAAGATAAAAGCGGGAACTGGCTTACCCTTTCATAATTTATCCTTTCATTTAATGCCATTTTGGACGAAAGCTCGAATTGTTTAACAGTATCAATGTTAAATAATTTTAGGGCGAACGGCCCATCGCTCTTTACTTCATTGCCAAAAAGATAATTATGGGCAAATATGACAGAGATCGGGTCTTTCGAATCCCCGGATATTTTGAAATTTCCGCTGTTTTGGGCGTCTTTAATATAATTAAGGTCTAATCCGGCCCCAAGATATTTCTTCGCAGCATAGTTTACCGCGATATTTCCGCTCAAGCTCCTGCTTACATGCCAAGGCAAGCTTTGGGAAATATAAGCTCCATCAAGATCGTTTGATCCAAAAACCGGATAAGGCATTTGGTGGGCCAAACCTTTTTCTTCGGCTTTAAGGTCGTATATATAGACTGGTACCGGTGTCGTAGCTACGCCGTCCAGCCAAAACCTGGCCCAATAACAAATAAGCCATCCGTCCTTGGGATATAAAATAATATTATCGGCCTGAAAATGATAATGCGGTGTAAATAGATCGCAAGTCGTGAATTCCGCATTTTTTAGGTCAATTTTGTCCTCGTCCATCTTAACTAGGTCTCCAGTCAGCGTAACATTTTTGTAGAGCAATTTTACTTTATTTGCAGCACCGATCCTTGTGTTTAGATTGAAATCTAATACATCTCCCGAAAAATAAAGGCCTTGATATAGAAGTTTGAAGCCCGCATCCGTTTTAATATTCTTGTCCGCCGTAAAATATAAGAATTTTTCGCCAGATGCCTTGAGGTCTTTATATGTTACCTCGACTGATCCTATCGCTTCGACATATTTCCCGTCATCGGAATAATTGAGCGTTTGGGCGTTGATCGAGAGATCCTTGTCTTGGGCAAAGACTTGCGTTGATAATATAATAAGCAAAATGACCAATGACCAATGACCAATGACCAACAAGGAATAGATTATAGAATAAATACATTGTTGGGATTTGGTCATTGGGATTTACTGCTAGCCAACTTCTTCATAGCGGCTTTCTTTATTGCAGAATTTGGCAATGTCTTTGCGGAAGACCAATTCGACAGTGCCGACAGGGCCGTTCCTTTGTTTCGCGATAATAATTTCGGCTATATTCCCGCGTTCTGATTGTGGATTGTAATAATCGTCCCTATGGATGAACATTACAAGGTCAGCCGTTTGTTCAATTTCTCCCGATTCCCTAAGGTCCGATAGCCTTGGTATCCTATCGTTTCGCTGTTCAACCGCCCTTGAAAGTTGCGACAGTGCAATTACGGGAAGATCAAGTTCGCGTGCAAGGGTCTTAAGCGACCGTGAGATTTCCGAAATTTCCTGCACCCTGTTTTCGATCCTGCCCCTGCCAGACATAAGCTGCAAGTAATCGATCATGACCATTCCAAGCCCTTTTTCAAGTTTGAGCCTTCTGCATTTTGCCCTTATTTCCATTGCGGTGATCGAAGCCGAATCGTCAATGTATATCTGGGCTTCGGAGAGTTTTGACAAGGCGCGCGTCAACTTCTTCCAACCGGTATCAGGGAGTGTTGCTGTTTTAAGCTTTATTGCGTCGATCTCCGCCTCTGAACACAGCATTCTTTGGGCAAGCTGGTCTTTGCTCATTTCAAGCGAGAAGATCGCGACAGGTATCTTGAATTTTATTGCCATATTTTGGGCCATGTTCAATGCAAATGCGGTTTTTCCAACCGACGGCCTTGCCGCGATAATTATTAGGTCGGAATTCTGGAACCCGGCTGTCAGATTGTCAAGATCGGTATAGCCTGTTGGAATGCCTGTAATGTGCTCTTTTTTCCCGTATAGCCTGTCGATCCTGTCTAAAACTTTTGTCAAAATCGAATCTAACTTGTGGAATCCTTCTTTTGTCCGTTTTAATGCGATATCGAAGATCGTTTTTTCTGCATGGTCCAATATACTGTCAACATTGTCCGGTTCATCGAACGCTTCCGATACAATATACGTTCCGGCATCGATCAATCGCCTCAATGTCGCTTTTTCTTCAACGATCCGCGCGTAATATTCGATATTTGCGGCTGTCGGGACGGAATTAATAAGGTCCGCAATATAACCGGATCCTCCAGAAGAGTCAAGCTTGTTGCTTTTCCGAAGGCTTTCGCCCACAGTGACAAGGTCTACAGGTTCGCCTCGGTCAAACAGGTCGAGGATCGTTTCGTAAATATATTTGTGCGCATCGCGGTAAAAGCTGTCCGCGTGCAGGATCTCGATTGCTTTTACAATCGCGGCCTTGTCAATCAATAACGATCCAATTACTGATTGTTCTGCTTGCAGGTTTTGCGGTGGAATTCTTTCTTCGGCCATGAGATGTAAATTATAACATATGTTGACATTGATTTCCAAGCGTACTAGAATTATGCCAAATGGAATGAATTATTCGGCTTTTAATACGGCAATTTCCGGAAAAATATTGGGTCAGGCATTTATTACAGGAACATTCGATCGATGATCAAATCCCAGGTCATTTTCAACCATCTCAAGCGTTGTATATATCTCTTTAGCCCTTGAAATCACGTCATTCGGGAGCCCCGCTAACCGCGCAACTTGGATCCCATACGATCTATCTGCAGAGCCCTCGACTATCTTATGTAAAAATGTTATTTGATCGCCTTCTTCTTTTATCTGGATATTCAGATTTTTCATGCCTTTATGTTTTTCCGCAAGCTGAGTGATCTCATGGTAGTGAGTCGCGAATAAAGTTTTTGCTTTGATGTTGTTATTGATGAATTCGGCAACAGCCGCAGCGATAGACATCCCGTCAAAAGTCGCCGTCCCTCTGCCTATTTCATCAAGTATTATCAAACTATTTTCAGTCGCATTGTTCAGGATATTCGCGGTTTCGGTCATCTCGAGCATAAATGTTGATTGTCCTGAATATATATCATCCATAGCCCCAATTCTTGTGAAGATTTTGTCTATTAACGGCAATATTGCATTATCGGCCGGGACAAACGAACCCATTTGTGCCAAAAGGCATATTAACGCGGTCTGTCTCATGTAAGTAGATTTACCTGCCATGTTAGGGCCAGTGATCAGCAGGAAACTACTTTCATTGTTCATCAAGATATCGTTTTTTACAAAATTATGGTTTCCAAGCATTTTTTCGACTACCGGATGCCGTGATCCGGTTATCAGGATATCAGTGGATCCGGATATCAGGGGGCGGCAATAATTGTTTTCTTGCGCGACTTGTGCCAATGAGATCAAGACATCGAGTTGGGATAATATCTCCGCAATATATTGTAATTCTTTTGTAAATCCTGCGGCTTTTTCACGTACATCGCAGAAAATCTTATATTCCAGTTCTTTGATCCTTTCATCGGCATTTAGGATCAGAGATTCCTTTTCTTTTAAGTCAGGCGTTATATATCTTTCGCAATTAGTAAGTGTTTGTTTTCTAATATAATTTGCAGGCACTTGAGACAGGTTTGCCGTTGTGACCTCGATATAATATCCGAAAACTTTATTAAAACCTACTTTGAGGGATTTGATACCGCTTGCTATCCTTTCTTTGTTCTCAAGTTCGGCGATCCAGCTTTTTCCGCCATAAGCTATCTTTCTCAATTCATCCAGCTCATTATCATAAGAATCGTTTATTATCCCGCCTTCTTTAATAGTGAACGGAGGATCAATCTTTATGGCTTTATTTATTAATTCCTTGAGTTCAAGAAGTTCCGGAAGATCATTGACATGTTTTAGCATTTTCGATTTGCATTTTGAAGTTAACGTTTTAAAGAATGGGATCTCTTTTAACGATTCATTTAGAGAAACAATATCTTTTGCGTTTCCCTGCTCTGTTGCAATTTTTGATGTTAGTCTTTCAATATCATAGAGATTCTTAAGTCTTTGTGTTAGCTCTGCTTTTAAAATTGTATCTCCTATAAGTTCATCAATTGCATCGAAACGGGCATTTATTTTATCTATTTCCATTAAAGGCATAAGAAGCCAATTTCTAAGAAGCCTGCTTCCCATATTTGTTTCGCATCTATCAAGCACCCAGAGTAAGGCCCCTTTTAAGGATTTATCTTTAATAGATTGAACGAGTTCAAGGTTTCTTCTTGTTTGGGCGTCTATAAGCATATATTGGCCGATCGCATAAGGCGTAATTTTGTTAATGTGGCCCAGAGCAGTTTTCTGGTTGTCTTCAAGATAATCCAAGGCAGCTGCAGCGGCGGATAAACCAACTGAATAGTTCTCAATTCCGAATGAGGCAAGAGATTTTATTTTGAAGAATTTTGAAAGTTTTTCTTCTGCTTCGGATTGGTCGTATTTGTCTTTGTAGCTTTCAATCCTAATAGACGGAACCTGCGAGTGAACCCTGCCTGCCGGCAGGCACGGCTCGCGGTTCCTTTTCTCATCAATCATGTCGGAAAGAAGTATCTCCGATGGTTTTATCCTATTTATTTCATCGAGGAGATCTTTTAAAGTATCGATTTCTGTAACTTTAAATTCACCAGTCGAAGCATCCGTATAAGCTAGACCAAACTTGCCTTTCTCAAAAGATACGACAAGAAGATAATTGTTTGTCTTATCGGTTAGCATTGAAGTACCAATAATTGTCCCAGGGGTATATATCTTTATTACATCTCTTTTAACCAGCCCTTTAGCAAGCTTTGGGTCTTCGACTTGTTCGCAGATAGCAACTTTGTATCCTTTTTCGACAAGTTTTCCAATATAATTTTCGGCCGCATGGAATGGTATCCCGCACATCGGCATTCTGTTCTCGGAAATTCCCCTGCCAGTTAATGTGAGGCCAAGTTCGCGCGATCCAAGCTCTGCATCATCGTAGAACATTTCATAGAAGTCGCCCAAGCGGAAAAAAAGGATTGCATCCTTGTGCTGTGATTTTATTTCCCGATATTGTTTTATCATCGGGGTTTGGTCTGTCATTGTACTTCATCCTTTAAAGTGGATTTACCTTTATAAGTTCTAAATATATAGTGATAGTGCATGATTTTTTTAACCGCGGCGTTCAGCCGCAGGTACTACAAGTCTTCAAAAGCGCCGGCCTAAGACTTTCGTATTGTGACGCCCAGTTTCTCTTCCAAAGCTGAAATCACTGCAACAAATCTCTCATTCACAGCTTCGTCTGTTAAAGTTGAATTCTTATCGCGAAAAGACAGCCTATAAGCCTGGCTGTTTTTGTACTGGTCAAAAAGCTTAACTTCCTCAAGAAATGGACCGGCTGTTTCTTTGATCGAAGTGACGATTTGATCGTATGTAATCCCCTCCGGCACAAACATTGCCAAATCACGGTCAATTTTAGGGAATTTAGAAAGAGCAGTGTGATCTTTCATCGCTTTTAAACTGAGAAGAGCTTGAATTTCAACTTCAAATAAATAAACATCTCTGTTCAAATCATATGTTTTCTTTTTCACAGGATGAATAAGCCCCAATTTGGCAACATACATGCCTGCTGCAGACAAAGATGCTGATTGCACAGGGTGATACCATTGATCAATTAATCCCTCCTCAATAATATTAAAAGTATACTCTTTAGAGAATTGATTGATCAGCGTTTCAATGATGCCCTTTATTTCACGAAAACCGGCTTTGGGCGCGAAAATAGACCCTGCAAGAACCAGCCTTTCATGCACTTTATTTCCAAATACCTTGCCAACTTCAAAAATTCCAAGTTCGTCAACTTGATGCCTTAAGTTATAGGAAACAACCCTTAATATACTAGGCAGCATGCTGGTTCTCATTACCGACTCGGATATAGTCATAGGATTAGTGATCTTAATTGCGTTCTTCTCGGCATCGGACGGATCGACCAAACTGAAGGTCTGGACCTCATACAACCCTGTCCCTATAAGGATATTTTTGATATTTGAAACTTTGGAGTACACCGTTTCTGTGATCTCTGTTTTTCCGATCTTTGGGCTTGTGACTGGAATATTGTGATACCCAAAAATTCTGGCGATCTCTTCAATAAGGTCTATTTCCCTCTCAATATCGGCATAACGCCAGGTTGGGACCTCCACGATAATTTTAGATTTGCTGTTTTTGAGAAGTTTAAAGCCAAGCCCTTTAAGTATTTTAATAGCTGTCCCTTGAGGAACAGGAACGCCGAGTATTGCATTAAGCCGCTCAAACCTAAGTGCGATCCTTCTTTTCTTAATGTCTTGTTTTTTCTTATCAATTTGCCCCCTCAAAACAACTCCGCTGGCCAATTCCGCGACCATTGAAGCCGCGGCATCTAAAGCGGTTTCAACCATATTCCAATCTGTAGTTTTTTCAAACCGGGCAGAGGATTCTGTCCTAAGCTTTAGGGATTTGGAAGTTTTAGAAATATTTATCGGATCAAAATATGCGGATTCCAGGACAACAGTTTTTGTTTTTGCCGAAACCTCCGTGTTTGCCCCTCCCATCACCCCTGCAACCGCAATGGCCCTGTTTGCATCCGCTATTACAAGACTGTCCTTGTCCAATTTGAAATCCGCGCCGTCAAGCGTCTTAATTTTTTCTTGGGGAGCAGCCCGCCTGACAATGATCTTTTGTCCTTGTATCTTATCGTGGTCAAAAGCGTGCATCGGCTGGCCAAGCTCAAGCAGAAGATAATTTGTAATATCCACAATGTTATTGATAGGCCTTAATCCGCATGTGCTAAGCCGTTTCTTAAGCCAATCGGGTGAGTCTTTAACTTTAATGTTTTCAATGACTCTCGCCATATAACGAGGGCAAAGCTTCGGTTCTCTTATTTCAACACTGACAACGGGAGAAGTTTTCTTTTCCGATTCATAACGTTTTAATCTTTTCATTTTCAGTTTTGAGCTTGTTATCGAAGAAACTTCTCTTGCAATACCGAGAATTGAACTGCAATCGCCGCGGTTTGGCAGGATATCTACATCCAATGAGTCGTTTAACGACAATGTTTCAAGCCCCGACATAGTAAGCTTTTGGGCAAGATCTGATGCCGGAATTTTTACATCAACATATTCCTTTAGCCAATCGATCGGTACTCTCATTAAAATTGCCTCAAAAATCTTATATCATTTTCGAAGAAAAGACGGATATCGCCAATCCCATGCTTAAGCATTGCGATACGCTCGATGCCGACCCCGAACGCAAAGCCCGAATATTTTTCAGGGTCGTAATTAACGTTTTTTAAGACATTGGGATCAATAATCCCCGCCCCCAGGATCTCAAGCCAGCCGGACTGTTTGCAAACGCCGCACCCATCGCCTTCGCACATTACGCATTCGACATCAACCTCACATGACGGCTCCGTAAACGGGAAATAGCTCGGACGGAACCTGACTTTTTTATCACGGCCAAATACTGCATGCAAAAACAAAGTCAAAACGCCTTTCAGGTCCGAGAACTTAATATCGGTATCAACAAGTAGTCCTTCCAACTGGTGGAAGACCGGTGAGTGAGTGACATCCGCATCGCGCCTGTAAACACGGCCGGGGGCAATGACTGCAAGCGGCGGTTTCTGTTTTTTCATTACTCTTATTTGGACTGGAGACGTATGCGTCCTCAAAAGAAGCCCATCCTCAAGCCAAAGCGTTGACCACATATCGCGGGACGGGTGGTACGGCGGGATATTGAGCGCTTCAAAGTTAAAATATTCCGTTTCGATGTCCGGCCCTTCAGCGACAGAAAACCCAAGCCTTTCGAAAATTGAGACCATTTCATCCATGACTTGTGTTATGGGGTGTTTTTTCCCTCGAGGAAACGATTTTCCGGGAAGTGTAATATCTAATTGTCCGGATTTGACCAAATTAAATAATTCCTGGCCTTCAAATTTTGATTTTTTATCTTGAAATGCTTGTTCTATGTCTTTTTTTGCGTCATTTACAGCTTTACCGTATGCAGGTTTTTCGGATGGATCTAGACTTGCCAGGTTTTTCATGAGATCCGTAAAAAGTCCGTTCTTTCCAAGATACTTGATCCGGATCTCGTCTAATTTCTGAAGAGTATCGGCCGCTTCAAACGCGATCTTTGCTTCTTCGTGTATCTTATTTATCTTTTCAGGCATTCTTCATCCTTTGCCTTAATGATTCGTAAATAAGGACGGTGCCTGCCATCGCCGCATTCAGCGATTCGGCATTGCCCAGAATCGGGATCTTAACTTTTTCATCGCACATATCAATGATTTCTTCCGGCAATCCGGATGATTCGTTACCGATAATAATTGCTATCGGCCCTTTCAAATCCGCATCCCAATGCGCGTCCTTCGAATCCAAGCTGGTTCCAACTAACCGGAATTTTTTGTTTTTTAGGAAAGCCAATTCGCTTTTGATATCGGAAGATCGCACAACAGGCACCCTAAAAAACGATCCCATCGTCCCGCGGACCACTTTAGGATTAAAAGGATCAACTGTTCCTTTTGAAACAATAATCCCCGCGGCATTTGCGGCGTCAACTGCCCTGATAAGAGTTCCTAAGTTCCCGGGATCTTGTATCCCGACCAAGACAAGTATCACTGGATCCTTTTTTGTAATTATATCAGATAATTTCCATTTTTTTATTTTTGCGGCGGCGATGATGCCGGGCGGCGTTTCGACGGTTGATATTGTTTTCATCGCTTCACTTGAAACTTTGATCGTTTTGATCTTGCGTTTGGCGGCATCTTGCAATATTTCGAATTCGGCGGAGTATAAAATGAATTTAGCCATGTCTAACCCTTCTTTGATCGATTTTTCTCCTTCCACCACAAAGAAACCTTCCTCTTCCCGCGTTCTTCTATTTTGGTTGAGGGCTAATATCAACTTGGCTTCCCGCGATAATTTCATGCTTGATTATAACACGGGCTGCCTGCAATCGAATAGCCTTGATTTTGCGGCATAAAGCCATATAATTAGATAGAAGGCATCAGAACATCAGGATAACAGGAAAAAAGAGAAATGAAAACCGCAAGACAGATTTTATATATTATCTTTATCATCGCTTTTATGGCTGCGGCTTCAAATGCAATTATTTTTTTGGACCCGCAGCAGAATATCTATCATCTCGACGGAAAGGCCTATCAAACATCAAATGACCTGGGCCAAAGTTTTACAAAATATAAAAGCCCTGTTTCAAGCGAGGCGAAATATGATCTTGTTTCCGGCCAAAATCTTTACTTGTTCGTAAACAATGATAACAAATTGTGGGTCCGCGAAAGTTTGGACCTTGGCCAAAGCTTTTCCCCTGCAAAACTGATAATAAACGATTTTAATCCTGACAATTACTCTGTTTTAATAAATAACGGCATTTGGCATCTATTTTCCGCGGAGAAAAAGCGATTATATTACTCATTATCTTCAAATAATGGTCAAAGCTTTTCGCGGCCTGTGCTTATGGCGGATTTTTATGTCGATTCGTATGAGATATTTCCCCAAAAAGACAAGATAACGATTTTTGCTAATTCAGGAAAAAATATCTACAAGATCGACGCAATAAACCAGACAATTTCAAACCCGATCGAACTTCATGTTTCGGATAACACGATCTCAAGCCTCATAGGGTTTGACCATTCCTTCCTTCCGGAAAATCCCGTTCTTATATGGGCCGAAATTTTACCAAGCGGCCAAACTGAAATAAAATACCTGCCTGAAAATAAAAAAGAACCTATTTCATTGTATCAATCATCTTATAAAATGACAGGGACGGAAGCCAAGCAATCTTATGGGGTTTTTCTCTTGTTTTTTTCTGAATATTTGCCGGATGGGCCGGTCCCGCATCTTATCAGGTTCGACAAATATGGAGGCTTGGTCCATAGGGCAGAAAAATTATTTGAATCAAGGCCTCCCGCGGAAAAATATTTGGGCTCCTACCCTTTAGGCAATAAGCTTATTTCATTCTTTGAAAAAAACGGCGATTTGGCGGCCAGCAATATTATCAAATTTACGCCGCAGCTTAAAATCGAAATTCCGAAAGATGCCTTTGTGACAAATCAAAACACCGTCCATTTCAAGCTTAGTGTTTCAAATGGCGATCCAAGCCAGCTGATCTACGGCTTAAAAATATGCTCGGACCCAAGTTTTCGCGATGATAAGACTTTTGATATAAATAATATTTCTTCAGAAACGGATGTTTTATTGCCTTTGCCGGATGGGAATTATGCAATCAAGGCATATGCTACAGACGGCATCTCATACGTAAAATCTTCCAATGTTTTCGGGCTAACCCTGGACCGGATCCCCCCAAAGATCAAAATATTAAACGATGCCGAAGAGCTTTTTTTAACAGGTTCTGACACGATAGAGATTAGGGGCTTGGTTTTAAGCGGGGAAGCGCTTTTTGTTAACGGAAAAAAAGTTGATGTCGGGAAGAATGGCCAGTTTTCATCAATGATCAATCTTTTCCCAGGAAAAAACAATATTTTGGTCCTTGCAACTGACGAGGCTTCGAACGCATCTTCCGAAAGCCTCTCTATAACTTACAGCGACGATATCCCTCAATTACATATAATTTCCCCAAGGGCCGATGATTTCTATAAAAAAGATTCGACTCTTATTATTCGGGCGCAAGTAAAGGACAAGACAAACGATATCATTGCTGGGGCTGTATCTAATGTATTTATCGACAAGGAAAAGACGGGCGAAAGTCTTGATTTTGATCCCGAAAATTCAACTGTTTCGGGTTTTTTTAGCCTTCCTCCGGAGATTGCCGATGGCGAACATTCGATCAAATTGACGCTTGTCGATTCTGCCGGGAACTTAGGGGTCGGGATTTCAAAGTTTAAGATCGACAATACAAAACCTGCCGTCAATAAAAAATTGTTCCGCGCAAGCGGAAAAAGCGTCAATTTGAGATTTTTCGAGGACGGTTCGGGCATCGACAGCTCCGGGTCATACCTTAAGCTTTTCCGGGGAAGTTTGGAGGTTGAAGGATATACAAAATACGATAAAAGTTCCGCTGCTTTTGTCCCGACAAACCCGATGCCTGACGGCAACTATTTATTGGAATATTCTCTTCGCGACATGGTCGGGAATTTTACAAGTAAGGAAAGCGCGCAAATATTAATTTCCTCTTTTGCCGCCCAATCTGTACTAGGAAGCGCTTCCGGCGATTTATCTATCCTAAGCCTCGAGAACGGCCCAAATCCTTTCAGCCCGGGCAATAATGAGACAACAACGATCAAATATTTAATGTCAGCTTCCGCAAATCTGGAATTGTATATTTATAACATGCTTGGCGACCTGATCTATAAGAAAAATTACGGCAATATGCCGGCAAGCGGTATTTTCACTTGGGACGGCAGTGACCAGTACGGAAAAAAGGCCCTGGGCGGTATTTTTCCGTATGTGATAGCTGCTTCCGATCCAAACGGCAAGAAATATATTAAAAGGGGAAAGATCGCGGTCTTTTAATAAGCCCCATGGGCAGTAATAACGACAGGGATCGTTTTTATTAAAATCTTAAAATCCATCCACAATGACCAGTTCTCGATGTAGTAGATATCGAGCCTTACCATATCCTCAAATGGCAAGAGCGATCGGCCTGATACTTGCCAAAGCCCTGTTATCCCGGGCTTTGTCCTCAATCTTTTTTTGTGCCATGGAGAATAATTTATAACCTCCGACGGGAGCGGCGGCCTGGGCCCCACTAGGCTCATATGGCCCAACAGCACATTGAACAATTGAGGCAATTCATCGATCGAAAGCCTCCTTATTATCACTCCGATGCGGGTTATCCTCGGGTCCTTCTTGATCTTAAAGATATGCCCCTCGACTTCGGACATGCCCTTGATCTTGTCTAACATTTCTTCGGCATTAATGACCATTGACCTGAATTTGAACATTGGGAAAAGGCAACCGTCTTGTCCTACGCGATTCTGCGAAAAAAATACCGGCCCCCTTGAATTGATCTTGATCAGTAAGGCAACTATTATGAATAATGGCAATAATATAAAAAGCAGTACGCCGGAAACAATAATATCTACTAGCCGCTTAATGAACGCATTAAAGCCCGCCAAACCTATTTCGGAAACGGTTATTAGGGGCACTCCCCCTACTTCGTCGATATTTATCCGCGAAGCCATGATCTCAAGGATGCCTGGTACGATCTTGAATTTTACCCGAAGGGTTTCGCAATCGGTAATCAGGTCGAGTATTTTCTTGTAAGGCATGGAGCTATCCGCAAAAATCACCTCATCGGCGGAATTTTGCCTAATTGATTCTTTAAGCTTTGATGTATCCGTAATAAATCCGACTGGAAGCCCTCCTAAGGCCTTGACATGTTTGAGCCTTTGCGCAATCGTTTGTCCCATTTCGCCATGACCTACAATTAAGACTCGTTTGATCCCGATCCCGAATGAGTGCAATAGATTCCTTATAAAAGCGGATATTAATCTGTGTGAAAGCAGCAATAAAAATGAGAACAGCCATGCATACGCGATAAGAAGCCTTGAGAACCAAAATCCACGATATATGAACAGCATTCCGAATATGACAAATGATGCGACGGTAACTGATAGCAGGAGCAAAGCGGCTTCGTCAATAATATCCGATGATTTTTTTTCATATAATCCGACCAGTTTGAAGATTGCAAGCCATAATATCGTGATAAAAAGAAGCGTTCCAGAAAATTTTTGGAAAACAGGCGCAAGACCGTGGGTCACAAATACCATTACATGGAACCTGACAAAATATGCCATCAGGAACGAAACATTGATCAAAGCCGCATCAATTAAGACTTTCATTTTTTAATCAATGACTTGACAAAGTCAAGCTCTTCCCGAGCCCTGGCTGTCTCGCCCCTCTTCCCGTAAATCTCTGCGAGGCCTTTATGGACATCGGCATTGTTCGGATCGGTTGTCAGCATCTCTTGGAATAATTTGAATGCGGGATCCAGTTCATTGCTCTTAAGGTGGCTAAAAGCTAATTTAAGCTTCGGCTCGGATAATGTTGGATTGATCCGGTATGCTTCAGCATAAGCTTTTTTTGCATCGTCAAATTTGCCTTGTTTTTCGGCAATCGCCGCATATGTCAAATAAGCTTCAGCGTAATACGGGTCTATCTTCAATGCGATCGCCGTGTTAATAAGTGTTTTCTCGATATTATTTTGCATCAAGTGTATCCTCGATGAAATATAATAGTTATCGGCATTAAGCGGATCGACTCTCATGCCGTAGGCAAAAGCATCCAGCGCTTCCTGCAATTTCTTCTGTTGGTCTTCTTGCGACGCCGGAGATGAAAGCGCATTGTTCAAAAGAGCTATCCCGTAATGCGTAACTGTTCCGCCTTCGTACGGGAAAATATCGATAGCGCGATTGAAATATGGGACAGCTTCAGAAAATCTTCTCATATCAAGCAGTGTTTTGCCCATTTTGAATTCCTTGTCAGCTTTAAATTGTTGAACAGAAATAAGGCATAAATAAGCAGCAATAACTACAATTATTCCAGCCGGAATCCATGGGATATCGTCAAATTGCACTATTTTCTCGTTCTCATGCGCTTGATTAGAGCTAATATTCATTATAACAGCCCAAAAGACCCAAAATAGCGAAGTAATGGCTATTACCCCAAAACTGAATTGATTTTGGATAATGTACGAAGCAAGGCTTGCAAATACAACAACAATCAATACCTTGCGGTCATCATCAACGGATTTAAGCTTCAGTAAACCGAACCTGTACAATGATAAAAGTATAAATAAATATACAAAGAACGATATCAAGCCTTTTGTTACCGGCACATCAAAGGTTTCATTGTGGCTCCTATCCTGTTTTACATGGAAAGCCTCTTTGAACCTGAACAAATCGGTTTCATACCTTGGAAATACCATCTTTAATACTTCAGGGCCAACCCCAAAAACAGGATTGTCGGAAATTATCCCAAGCGCGCTTTTCCATGTTTCTCCGCGCGACCCGGCAGCTCCCCCAAGCTCAACCGGCGTTTCTTTTTCCTTCGTTTTTATCTCGCTTTGCTCTTCGACCCCTTTTACTTTTATCTCGCCTGCAAACCGCGCAAATGGCGAAAAATCGGGGTTTAAAGCGGTTGCGATCGAAATTACGCTTATAGCTATCAAGACAGCGGACAAAAGCTTCCAATTATCGACCAATCTTTTTCTTGGGGCTAAGGCCAAGATCAAGACAAGGCCTACGCCTAAGCCGATATAGCCTCCCCTGCTTTGCGTATAGAAATTGCAGATATAAACAAGGACGATGCTTATGCCAATAAGGGCTTTCATTGCCATGTCCGGCAATTTTTCAAAAGTTTGCGCAAACATTATTCCGCAGATAGCCGTTGGAATAAAGAAAAAATACCAAATTAAGGGATTTTGGCCGTCCTGCGTGTAAATCATTATAATAAAAATAAGAGGGACCGCAAGATAATAGATGATCGGGAGTAATATATTATCAAGCCAGGCGCTCCCCTCTCGCCTTTTCAGGTCATCGAAGATTTTCTTTTTTTTTGTCAATATAATGGGGCGTTCGCTTTGGGCCTGCGGCACAAGCAGGAAAAAAAACAGTATAAAAAAAGCCATATCCATATATGCGGATAGGAAGTTCGGCTGGCCTATTGTTGCGATTACCCTCTGCCATGTCACGACCCCCCCCCAGACATATGGATCGTTCCCCATCCTCTGGATTATACCGTAAACTGCCATCGCAGTTGCAGTAGGCGCGACGATGGCGATGAGTTGTTTTAATTTAGCAAATCCATGAAAATAATTTGTTGCAATAAAAAACATCATTGCATAACAATACCATGTAGTTAGCCCTTCATATCGGCCGTAAAAGCCAAAAAAACTGATAATCACATTTATCGATGTGACCGTTGCGGCTGTCACACAGAGAAGATATGTTAAGATCGGCCAATCAAGGCGCGTGCGGGAAAAAACATGGTTTCCGCGGATCAATATCTTGATGATCCAAATTGTCGCGATAAGAAGTATAAAAAGGCGGAGCATCGCAGATTTGGTGCCTGAAAACACAATACCGATCCTCCTGTCAAAAATAATAGGCAATAGGATCATCAAGCCTAAGAACATCCATTCTATGGCTTTATCAAAGTATTTTATTTTCATCAAAAAATCTCCTTATTTTATCTTTAAATATCTCTTTATCGAATTTTTCGGCATGAGCTCTTAAAGTTTTCTTGTCGAAATCCATTTTATCAAACTTTTCAATTGCTTTCATTAGGCTTTCTGCAGATTGTTGGCCGAAGAATATTCCTGTTATTTCATCGACCACAGTTTCTAGCGCGCCGCCTTTAGCATATGCTATCGTAGGCCTTCCTGATGCCGCAGCTTCAAGAGGCGTCATTCCAAAATCTTCCTCGCCAGTAAGGATCAGCGCGCGGCATTCGGATAAAAGCTTCTTCAACTTTTGATCGCTGACCTTTCCTAAGAACGTAATATTGGCGCTTGCATTCCGTTTTAATTGAGCTAATGAAGGACCCTCACCTGCTATAATTAAAGGCAGGCCTAACCTTGATACCGCTTCGACCGCGAGATCTATCCGCTTATAACCGACAAGCCTTGAAACTATAAGAAAATAGTCCCCATCAATTGCCGATACTGCATATTGTTTTGTATCGATCGGCGGGTAGATCACTATTGAATCGCGACTATATATTTGCTTTATCCTTTGGGAAACTATTTTTGAGATCGCGATAAAATGGTCCACATTTTTACTGTTATATAGATCCCAACATTTAATGGGCGATAAGACGAACGGCAGTATCCAATTGATAAGGCCGGGGAAATTTTCTTTTTTTATATAATCGGAGTATCGCCAAACAAATCGCATTGGGTTATAACAATAGCAGACGTGGACGGCGCCCTTCCGTTTTCTTATCCCTTTTGCGAACGCGGAACTTGAAGATAGTACCACATCATATCCCGATAAATTAAAACTTAGGAAAGCTAACGGATAAAGCGCGAAAAAGATCCTGAAGTTCTTAAAAATGAAGGGGATCCTTTGCATAAAGGATGTCCTAATAGCCATCTTTTTGAAGCTTTCGGGGAAATTGAATGGATTAAAGATCGAAGTATATATCGGGGCTTCAGGGAAAATTTTATGGAAAGCTTCTACGCATCTTTCGGCTCCGCCAAATTGGTGGAGGTAATCGTGGACAATGGCTATTTTAATTTTTTTAAACGATTGAGATCGGCTTCGACCATTAATTCAACCAATTCATGGAATTTGATCTTTGGTTCCCAGGATAATTTTCTCCGAGCGAAGCTGTAGTCCCCGCATAAAATGTTCACTTCCGCCGGCCTGTACAATAGATCGTCCACAACAACATATTTCTTGTAATCCAGGCCGGCTATTGAAAATGCCAATTGGGCAAACTCTAGGATTGAGTGGGTTTCGTTCGTAGCGATGACAAAATCATCCGGTTTGTCCTGGCTTAATATTTTCCACATCGCTTCGACATAATCGCCCGCAAAGCCCCAGTCCCTTTTTGCTTCAAGGTTTCCTAGCCGCAATTCTTTTTCAAGCCCAAGCTTTATCCTTGCAGCGGCATTAGTTATTTTTCTTGTGACGAATTCAAATCCCCTTCTTGGCGATTCATGGTTAAACAAAATTCCGCTGCAGGCAAAAAGGCCGTAAGCTTCCCTATAATTTCTTGTCAGGTCAAAGCCCGCTACCTTGGATATGCCGTAGGGCGATCTTGGGTGGAAAGGCGTATTTTCATTTTGAGGCGTTTCCGCGGCGGCGCCAAACATTTCAGATGATCCCGCGAAGTAAAACTTACACTTGGGCGCACGCTCTTTTATAGCGGACAACATATAATGGGTGCCGTTCAAATTGGTGTTGATCGTAGAAAATTCATCCTCGAACGAGTAGCTGACAAAACTCTGGGCGGCAAGATGATAGCACTCGTCGGGCATAACTTTTTCTATCACCTTAAAAAGGCTGGCATAATTTTCCAGGGATGCGGGATGAAGGATGAGTTTGCCGTAAAAATCCCTTAATCGCCACATCCTGTGTTCAATATCCTCCAGGGCAACGCGCCTAATTATCCCATGCACTTCATACCCTTTCTTTAGAAGGAATTCCGACAAATATGATCCGTCTTGCCCAGTGATCCCTGTAATTAACGCTTTTTTCATGGTTTGATATGCTCCTTTTCGATCAAGTAAGCTTTGAGCCCTTCTTTCCAATCCGGCATGTCGTCAATCCCCAGTTCTTTAAGCTTCAGATGCGCCAACACTGAATTCTTTGGTCTTCTGGCTTTTGTTTTATATTTGTTTGCGTTTGTCTTTTGCACAATTATGTTCATTTTCAGAAATTTAAATATCTGGTCGGCATATTCCCACCAAGAACAAGAACCGGCATTCGTAATATGATACAGGCCAAAATGGTGAGTTTTAATTATTTGGTATATCTTTTTCGCTAAATCGCGAGTATATGTTGGGGTCAAAACTTCATCGGTCACAACTTTAATCTCTTGGGCGTTTTTTGCGCGTTTTATCATATTCTCGACAAAATTTCCTCCGCCTTTACCCAAACATCCTGCCGCGCCATAAAGACCGGAAGTTCTGACAATGAAATGTTTTTCCCATAAATATTTAATAAATTGTTCACCAGCTAGTTTTGATATGCCGTACGCGGATCTTGGGGTTGGGACAGTATCTTCGGTATATGGAGATGTTTTATCGCCATCAAATACATAATCAGTTGAAATATGGACAAGTTTTGCATTGATGTCGCGGCATGCGATCGCAAGGTTCTTGGCCCCATGAGCGTTCACTTTATAGGCTTCAACATCATTTTCTTCGCAAGCGTCAACCCTATGATATGCGGCTGTATTTATTACAATATCAGGTTTTGATCCGCTCAATACCGATTTGCAGAGAGATTCATTTGTTATATCAATATCATTTAAGGTCAACGGTGCTTGCGACGATTTGTCTATGATCTTACATAAATCAGTCCCTAATTGTCCATCTGCACCAATTATAGCGATCTTCACGATCAAAATACCTTTCCGATGACTTTGAGCTTTGATTCCATCTCGACTAGAAGCCTCATCCAGTCGATGTTATAATAGATCAGGTTTTCAAAATCAATATATTTGCCTGATCTCAATAAGCTGAATATTTCCAAGACCGCTTCTTCAATAGAATGTTTTGCTTCAAAGCCAAGCACATCCCTTATCTTTTCGCTGTTCAACCTATAGCTTCGCGATTCCTTCGAGCCAAAAAGCACCTCGATATCGACTTTTGTAAACTTCTTCAATATTTCAGCTACCCAATGCCCAAGTTCCAATATCCTATAGTTTTTGTGGTTGAGATTGAATATTTGGCCGGAAACTTTACCGCTTGGAGCTTTGATTCCCTCAATATGCGCCAATGCGATGTCTTTAACATGTATAAGAGGCCGCCAATTGTCCCCCGCACAATAAACAAATATCTTGTTTTTAGCAAAAGCATCCTTTGTCATTGTGTTGACAACAAGATCCCATCGCATTCTTGGAGAGAAACCAAAAACCGTTGCTTGCCTGAATATGACAGGATGGAAGTTGTCCGAAACAAGGGATCGCAATCCATTTTCGGCGTCTAATTTCGATTGGGCATACTCCGATTGAGGATTCGGCGCATAAGTTTCATCCGCGATCGTGTCAACATGGAATCCGATTATAGCGGCCGAACTTGCAAAAGTAAAACGATCAACGCCTTTTTTCTTGCATGCTTCCGCAACTCTCATTGTGCCCTCAAAATTTATTTCATGGTTAGCTTTAGGGTCGAATTCAGCGGTTGGATCGTTGCTTAATGAGCCAAGATGGGCAACAGCCTTGACATTGCTCAAGGCGTCTTCTGGAAACTGCCTGACATCGCCTTGTACTATTTCGATCTTATCCTTAACATCTTCCAAAGATCGGTCGCCAAAATACATCTTATCGAATACTCTGACTTTTTCGCCTTTGTTTAGCAGTTCCCTAACGAGGACTGCTCCGATATATCCAGCCCCGCCGGTAATTAAAACTATATTTTTTGACATCAAATGACCTCTTATACCAATTTTATCTTAAAACAACTTGCCTTTCAACATATAGCCGATCAGTGAAACATACTCCCAAACAACATACTGTGTATCTTCATGCCTGGTCCACCATTTATTCGGGTTGAATTCGCTTTTTTCTACAGGTGAAGCCATGACTTTTATGCCTTCTTTCTTGAAGAACTTCCGTGCGACTAGCCGAGACCTTCTAATATGGGTTGGAGATGTAACTAATATCACTTTTTTTGCGTCAATTTTCTTTAATATGAGCAGTGAAAACTTGATATCTTCAAACGTTGATCTTGATCTGTCTTGCAATAAGACATCTTTTGCTGGGACGCCAAGGGATGTTGCCTGGTTCCTCATGTTTTCGGCATAAGTCAAATGCCATATTGCCGGCCCCCCGCTCATTAGGATCTTTGGCGCAAATCCTTTTTTATACAGATCAACGCCGTGAGCCGCCCTTTCACCGTTGCTGTCGCCCGCAAGCACAAGGATCACGTCGGATTTTTCAAGTTTATCTCGGACATAAAGGAATTTTGCCATTCCGTTTAGAATGACAGGATGGAAAACAATTGCCGCAGTCATTAATATAAGGAAAACGATCAAACTTTTTTTCATTTTAACCTCTTTCAGCTAAATGAGAATTTCTTATGGCCCAAATAACTTATAATAACATTTAGAAATATGAGCGGCACTTGTGCAATGATAGGATTTATCCTCAAAAATTCAACAATAAGCGGCAGTAAGGCCAAGTTAACAACTATTGAGAATCCATAAACAAAATAAAACCTCATATATTCCTTAAGATACTTTCCTTTAGTTTTGAAAACGAATATTTTATAGCTTATGTAAGCGTTAGTGATACTGGCAATATTGCTTATAATGAAAAGAATAAGATAGTGCATCTTTTCGGAGAATAGCCGGTACAGCAAAATAAATGCCAAATATCCAAATATCGTATTCCAGATCCCTGCCAAGAGGTAATTGATCTTTTCTTTATGGGTATGGAAAAAAAGCCTCATCCTAGAAATTTATTCTTTCTTTTTCAATGACCAGAGGCCTTTTTAAGACTTGCGTATGAATGGAACCTATATATTCTCCGATGATGCCGATGAAAAACAATTGTACGGCTGAAAAGAAAAAGACCCCGATGACCAATGGCGCAATCCCTACATTGAAATTATCCCAAAAGATGATCTTATAGATAAAATATCCAATTGCCACAAGAATGCTGATTATTGAAACAAGGAAGCCGAGCATTGTCGCAAGCCTTAGAGGAACCCTTGAATGGTTTGTGATCCCAAGCATCGCCATGTCGTAAAGAGTGTAAAAATTATTTTTTGTGATGCCATGATCACGTTTCGGCTGGATATATTCAATTATAGCGATTTCAAAGCCTAAATCACTAATGAGCCCTCTAAAATATGGATATGGGTCATTAAGCGAGCGTAAAATATCCATTACTTTTTTATCGTACAATCCGAATCCGGTAAAATTCCGTATCTGCTTAACTTCCGACAAGCTTTCGATAATCTTATAAAATAATTGTCTAATGCTGAACATAAACTTGGATTCTTTGCTTGCCTTCTTGACGCCAATTACCACTTTAAACCCATCTTCCCATTTTTTTGCAAAATCCTTTATCATTTCTGGCGGGTCTTGAAGATCTGCAACAATTGAAATCACAGCATCTCCATGAGCCTGCAGAAGCGCATGGTAAGGCGATCTTATATGTCCGAAGTTGCGCGTATTTACGATGATCTTAACATTCTTGTCGGTTTTTGCGATATCTTTGAGAATTGCGACCGTTCTATCACTAGAAGCATTGTCGATAAATATATGTTCGTATCGGTAATCTTTTAAATCGGATTGGAAAATATTTTTTACGGCAGAATATATCGCCTCGATATTTTTTTCTTCGTTGAAACACGCAGTGACTACGCTGATTAATTTCACAATATAGCCTCCAATGCTTTTATGGCTTCAATTTTCGCAAGATCGTTAACTTGTATCATCTTATGGTTTTCTTGCATCATTACAAGCGACAATCCTTCGCCTGTTCTTTTCTTATCCTTTTTCATGGCAGAGACTATTGCATTATGGTCGATCTTTAAGTCATTTAGATCGATCTTGACCACTGGAAGTAGAGCATTTTTAGATAAATCCTCCGATAACGTCATTGACATTAGGCCTCGATCGATAGCTACATGATTAGCTAACATTATACCAAGAACAACAGCTTGCCCATGAGGTATCTTATAATCTGTTGCGGTTTCCAATGCATGTCCGAAACAATGCCCAAAGTTCAGGATGTTCCTGCGGCCTTTATCAAATTCATCAGTTTCAATATATATTTTTTTTATTAATAGAGCCTCTCTGGTCATTTTACCGATTGTTATCAAATCGCGTTCAAGTAACGGGCTCATTTTGGATTTGAGTTCAATTGTTTTACCGGTACCGCCGATCAAGAAGAGTTTAACCAACTCCCCGATCCCGCTTAAATAATCGATATCAGTTAGTGTTGCCAAAAATTCAGGAATTATATATATCTCGGATGGGGGGTAAAAAGTTCCCAAAAGATTTTTGAATCCTTTATAGTTCAATGAAGTTTTTGCCCCAATACAACTGTCGCATTGAGATAGCATGGTTGTAGGGAAAAAGATCCAATTAATTCCCCGATATATGATTGAAGCCGCAAATCCGGCAATATCCTGAAGAATACCCCCGCCTATAACAGCTAAAACAGTGTTTTTCTTTGAAGAGCGTTCAATTAAACTATCGACCAATATTTGAACGCCCTCAAATGTTTTTTTATCTTCGCCTACTTCAAAAATAACCGCTTTTGAAGCGTCGATCTTTGAAAGCATGCTTTTATTATGTCGTTCCCAAACTTTTTTATCTATTATGAAAAATGCTTCGTTCAATTCTGATATCTTGTCCAGTAGGTCTTTTGGAAATAAAAAATCTACGGTATAATCATTTAGTTTTGACTTGATCGAGAGACCATCTATTGGCATGTATAACCGCCGTCAATAATGATATTTTGGCCTGTAATATAAGTGTTTTTGTCCGAACAAAGAAAACAGACCAAATGTGCGATTTCATCGATATTTGCTAAGCGACCAAGAGGGATCAGCTTTTTTATTGAAGCTATCTGTTCTTCGGAATTGTTTTGCCTGGTTAACGAAGTTTCAACAAATCCCGGAGATACGGAATTTACTAAAATACCCCTTTCCCCAAGTTCGATCGCAAGCGTTCTTGTCAATGCATTAAGTCCAGCCTTTGTCGCGGCATATACCCCTCTTCCGGGCTTTGAAACCTCACTCCAAATTGAACTAATATTAACGATGCGTCCTTTTCCCATCATAGGCACGATGCCCCTGATCAATCGTATTGGTGATGACAAGTTTATTTTTATAGTCTCGTCGAGATCCTTATCGTCAATTTCAGAAATATTGCCGATTGGATTTATTCCCGCATTATTTACAAGAACATCAATTGATCCGGTTAATAAGGATATATAGTTAGCAACCGAAGAATTATCCGCAAGGTCCAATTCTTTTCGAGTCGGCGCAAGCACTGCAAAACCTTCTTTTTTTAAAAGATCGGCAATTGCTTTGCCAATACCTCGCGACCCTCCGGTTACAAGCGCTTTTTTTCCGGTCATTCGATGCTTCCTCCCGCGTCTTTAATTAATTTGTCGTACCTGGATTGAAGCATTTCGATCCTAATTTTATCCTCTTCAAAGATCATGCCATAGAAATCGCGTTTGTTTTTCAACCACATAAGCTCGAAACCCACAGCCTTAAGTATCCCCTTATCCGCATTATCGTTTAAGGCTTCAGGGCATTTAAATATGACTTTGCGTGTTTCATATCTATCGAGCGCTCCGGTAGGTAGCTTTTTGAAAAATGGAAGTGACGCAGCTGAAACGCCTCCGCCAATAACACATTCAAGTTTTTTTTGTTTTGATTTAAGAAGCAATTCTTTTGCAACGTCGAATATTTTATCTGAATTAATATCTTCACGGGTTAAACCCATAGACCCAGTCATATCAACTCGTCCTAATACTATGCCATCAAGTTCGGAAATGTTTGGAAGCTTGAGCATTTCGTCAAAATTATTGGAGCCTGTAATTGTTTCAATATTAATTAATAAAGAAACCCCATCTCTTTCATCTTTTGGGAATGCCAATTTTGCAGCTTGCAAATATTTCTTTAATGCATATTGCGATTCGATCATTGGAGCGACTATGCGAGCCACTCCTATCGATCTTGAGTCATACATATCTTTTATCGCTTCGCACCCGCCTATTTTAATCGTAAGATCAAGGCCTGCTTTTGATATAACTTCTTTTAAACGCAAAGCTTCTTCGAGCCTGGTACCCTCTGCCTCAAATTCAGCCTTTATTCCAATGACGTGATGGTTTTCCTTAAGGTCCAAAAGGACCGAAACCATTTTTTTCTCTAAATTATTCATCATTATCCTCCAATTCTTTTATCAACATATTGCTTTTGAACTCTTCTCTTGGAAGGAACGGGAACATATCTTCCAATGGTTTTGATCTCATTTTACCGTTCTTTAGTTTAACAGAAGATAGCTTTGGTTCAAACCTGTAAGTAGGATCAAGAATGACCTCGATAACAGCTGGTCCGCGCTTATTAAGGATCGCCGCAATGTCATTCTTAAGTGATTTTTGATTTTTTATGGTAACAGCACTTATCCCGTAAGCTTTTGCAATTTTCGTAATATCCGGAAAAGTAACTCCGGTTTCCGGACAACAAGCAACTCGCCTCCCTTCAAAGAAAGAATCTTGAGTTTGTTTTATCGAGCAATAGCCCTGATTATTAAGAACAAATATCTTTATCGGAAGCTTAAGGCCTGCAACTGTTTGCAATTCCTGCATATTCATTTGCAGACTGCCGTCGCCTGCAATACAGATAACCTCTTTTTTGTTTGCCGCAATACAAGCACCGATAGCAGCCGGCAAGTCGTATCCCATCGAGGCGCATCCCGAATTCCAGAACATCCTTTGATTTGGTTTAACAATTCCTGCTTGAAAAACCGATACACATGCCGTGCCATTTCCCGCCACAACAATTGCATTAGATCTAAGCTGATTTGTTAGAACATCGATAAAATAATATGGGTTGATTGATTTCTTAAGTTTTTTATATTCCGGTAGTACAGTAGGATATTTCTTCTTGCGCTCTGTACACCAGATTAGCCATTCTTTGGGGATCGATATGTTTTTCCAGGCAATCGTTGTGTATAATGCCTCTAAGAAATATTTAGCATCGCAATTTATTGCAATATCAGGTTTCAACGTAGGTTTATTAAGTTCTGTTGGATCAATATCTATTACTATCTTTTTTGCTTCTCTTGCGACAGTTTCCCAGTTATAACTAACCTGCCTGATATTGTTCCTGGTCCCGATATATAATACCAGATCGGAGTTTTGGAGTGCAAAGTTTCCGGCTCTTGTTCCCACTGTTCCAATTCTTCCGATAAACAATGGATGATCCGAAGGAATTTGATCAAATCCATTAAAAGTTGAAAGGACAGGAATTCTTAGCTTTTCGATGACCTTTTTGAATATTTTTAGTGAGCCTGACAATCTTATCCCATGTCCTGCGACTATTACTGGTCTTTTAGCGTTTTTCAGCAATTCAATTGTTTTTGCAATCTTAGAATTTATTTCATCATTGGCAAACTTGATCTCGTCTTCTTTTTTATCGTAGCCTGTCAAATTGTTCTCATCAACCATTGAAGACTGGACGTCAAGCGGCACATCTAACCAAACAGGCCCAGGACGGCCTGACATCGCCAAATAGAGAGCTTTTTCTAAATAGTACCTGATCTTATATGGATCTTCGACATATACTGCATATTTTGTAACCGGTTTTACAATGTCTACGATATTGATCTCCTGATCTCCTAATTGCCTTAATTTCTGATCAGGATAAGATTCAATTGTCGTTTCCCTCTTAACCTGCCCCGAAATATATATTACTGGAATTGAATCAAGCCATTGGCCTATCACGCCGGTCATGGTATTTGTTCCACCAGGTCCAGATGTTATGATAACGCAGCCGATCTTTCCGGAGACCCTAAAATATCCTTCTGCTCCGATCGCGGATGCTTGCTCATGATGGTTGCAAATATATCTGATTTTCTTGCTTTTGCCCACGGAATCATTTAAATGCATAGCTCCGCCGCCTGAGATCATAAAAACGTCTTTTATCCCGTATTCTTCAAGCTTTTTTACTATGTAATCCGAAACTTTGATCATATTGATATAGTTATCCCGTCTGTGGCGGCTATTGTATTCTTAAAGATATTTCTTACTTGTTTCTGTGCAGTTTTTCTTTCTTTAAGCGTTTGATATACTTCGGCGTCAAAATGTGTAAGAACCAACTTCTTTGATTTTGAAACCTTTGCAATTTCTGCTGCTGTCGCGGGAGTTAAGTGCGGCCATTCGGAGTGGTCCATACCAAGCTTAAATGCACATTCGGAGATGATAAGGTCTGATCTTTGAGCCAGCCTGATCGCATTATCGCAATACCCAGTATCGGTGATGTAACTTATTACTTTGCCCGAAAAATTAAGCCTGTATCCATATGACGGGACAACATGCAATAATATCTTGTAGTCCTCTAAAAACGATATTTCTTTTGATCGTTTCTTTAAATCAACAATTTTAACTTTTGTTTTAAGCAGATCAAGTGGCGCGGTATATGGCTTATTGATAAATTCATGAGCGGTCTTAACATAATTACCAGGCAGACAAAGCGAAATCCCCTGCTTAAAATTAAATTTTGCCAAAACATGAAGACCTATAACATGATCGAGATGGAAGTGGCTTATAAAAAGAAAGATCGGTTTTTTTGATCTAATATATTTATCCAGTTTATAAATACCATTGCCAGCATCCAAAATAACGTATTCGTTAGGCGTTTCAATTAAAAGGCTTACGGTATTACCGCAATCGGTGTCATACCAACCGTTCGTTCCCAGAAATGTGATCTTTATCTTTTGCATATTAATCCCTTCTATTTATCAAAAAGCAATAGTTCTTTATCGATCTTACTCTTATTTTCAACATACCAATCATATAATTTACGGATAGATTCTTCAATAGGCGTGAGCTTGAGGCCTTCAATCTCTGTTTTTAATCGTGAATTGTCGCCGCTGTATTCGGTCTCTTGACCTTCCTGTTGAATTTTTATCGGAAGGTCTTTTTTCGAGACTTTAAGCACGATCTTTGCAATTTCTTTTAGTTCGATAGATCTATCGGGTGCAATATTGTATGCTTTGTGCTTATTTGTACAAACAATGAAATGCTCAATAACTAAACATAAGTCATCAATACTAATATAATCGAATTTTCTGTTTTGCTTTATTGTGATAGGAAGATCGAATATTGTCTTGCATATCGCATTTGAGATGAATCTAATCGCATAATCCTCATATTTCCCAAAAACTCCAAAAGGCCTAAGTTCGACAATGTTATCGGTTTTTTCTAAATACTTTGCGCAGAGATATTTTGAAAAGCCACCTTCATCATCTGGAACATTTACATCGAAATACTCTTCTTTCATTTTCGGCAGATAATGATCTATGCCATATACCAGGCCGGAGCTCAAAAAAATCATTTTCTTGAACTTTTTTTCGTTTCTTGCTATGTTGAAGAACATTCTTGTATTTTGCTCTAATTGTTTTGAGGGATCTTTCGCGTTTCTATGTCCGGGGCGGACGGCGGAATGGACCATGATATCAATATTATTATTCTTAAAATAATTTTCTACAGCTATCGAATCAATTAAGTCTAGCTCAGCGCGTGTGGGTGATAAAATATCGTATTTTTCACCAAAATATTCGATCAAGTTCTTTCCCACAAAACCCGATCCGCCTGTAATAAGCAGTTTCATCGTTTTACTGCTTTTCTGATCTCATCCAACATGAAATCGATCATTTCTTTTGTCATTCCAGGATATACTCCAACCCAAAAAGTATTATTCATGATAAGATCGGTATTTTTCAGATCGCCGACCACTCGATATCCTTTTTTATTCTTGCGCATTTCATCAAAACACGGATGCTTGGTCATATTCCCGGCAAAAAGCATCCTGGTTTGAATCCCTTTTGACTCGAGATGATGGACTATCTCATTTCTCGTAATACATGCGTCATCTTTTACGGTCAAAAGAAAACCAAACCAGCTGGGGAGAGAATTCCTTTCGGCTTTGGGAAGGATGAAAATATCATCAAGCTTTGACAGTCCATCACGAAGCATTTTCCAATTTGCCCGCCGTGCTTTAATGAACGAGGGAAGTTTTTCCAACTGCGCGCATCCTATTGCCGCTTGCATATCAGTAACTTTTAGATTGTATCCGAAATGTGAATATATATATTTATGGTCATATCCATACGGAAGTTCGCCTAATTGCCATTTGAAACGCTTTTTACAGGAATTATCTTGTCCGGATGGGCACCAGCAGTCCCTGCCCCAATCGCGGAATGAATTGACGATCTTATTTAGCATGGGATCATTTGTGTAAACTGCTCCGCCTTCGCCCATAGTTATTTGGTGCGCCGGGAAAAAGCTTGAAGTCGCTATATCCCCGAAAGTCCCGGTATAAGCCCATTTGCCATGAAGCTTATATTTAGAACCCAAAGAATCGCAATTATCTTCGATCGACCAAATTTTATGTTTGGAACAAAATTCTTTAACTTTCTGGATATTAAAAGGATTTCCAAGCGTATGGGCTATAATTACTGCTTTCGTTTTTTTCGACAACGCCGCTTCAAGCTGTACGCAATCAATGTTGTAGCTTGGGAGAGCGACATCAACAAATACAGGAACGGCGCCATATTGGATGATCGGTGAGATCGTTGTCGGAAATCCTGCTGCTACCGTAATTACTTCATCGCCTTTCTTGATCCTTCTATCCCCGAGCTTTGGCGATGTGAGCGCCATAAAGGCCAATAAATTTGCGGATGACCCCGAATTAACAAGAGAACAATATTTTACCCCGATAAATTTTGCGAAGCCTTGTTCGAATTTTTCCGCATATCTTCCCGTCGTTAGCCAAAAATCCAAAGATGAATCTATCAGATTTGAGATCTCTTTTTCATCATAAACTCGCCCGGCGTAAGGAATTTTGTCTCCAGCGGAATATTTGTGTTTCTTTTTCGATCTGTAAAAATCAATAGCCGCATTAATTGTTTTTTTTCTTAATTCCGCTTCATTTCCCATAATATCCCTCAATTTGCTTTAAACAAACCTCTCTGATATCTTTTCCGGCTGCATATGCTTTTGTGAAATCAATGACCATATCAAGCGCTTTTTCAAGGCCTAATTTTGGCCTCCATTTGAGCCTTGATCTGGATTTTGAGGCGTCAAGCATAAGATAATGCGCTTCATGGGGATGCTTGCCTTTTGCCATTTCATAACAAGCTCCATTTCCCCACTTTTTGCATAATTCTTTTGTAAGCCAAATAACCGGCTTCGCGTCTTTTTTTTTGGGTCCAAAATTCCAAGCTTCGGCAAATTTGCCGGGTTTTTCGTACAATTTTCGCGCCAGCAGCAAATATCCGGTCAAAGGTTCCAATACATGCTGCCATGGCCTTACAGCTTTCGGGTTTCTTATAAGTATTTTCTCGCTTTTTGAAATTGCCCTAATAAAATCCGGAACAAGCCTGTCGCTTGCCCAATCTCCTCCGCCTATCACATTTCCGGCCCTTGCTGTTGCAATATTTAATCCGAAGGAATCCCTGTAAGACGCAGTAACTATCTCTGAACAAGCTTTACTGCTTGAATATGGATCATATCCGCCTAGCGGGTCATTTTCTCTAAATCCCCTTGACCCTTGCCCCGATTTCCGCATCGGGGCTTGCCCCTTGTTCTCATATACTTTATCGGTCGTAATATTTATTGCTGCCTTAACGCTATTGCATGCTCTGACCGCCTCTAATAAATTCACAGTACCAAAAATATTTATTTCATAAGTTTCGACCGGGATAACGTAAGAATCTCGGACTATGGGCTGTGCCGCCATATGGATGACTATTTCCGGTTGAGCCTTTTTAATTTCAGCTTTTATCCGATCTTTATCCCTGATATCGGCAATGATAGATCTTACGGATTTATCTAAATTGCAAAGATCGTACAAGCATGGTTCAGTCGACGGATTTAAAGCGTAGCCCGTAATATTTGCGCCGAAATGATCTAACATCAGGCAAAGCCATGAGCCCTTAAAACCGGTATGACCTGTTATGAAGACTCTCTTATCTTTCCAAAAATTTGTCATTTGACATTAACCCCACACTTTCCAGGGAGCTTTGCCCGAATCCCATAAACTTTCGAGTATTTTCTTTTCCCTCAATGTGTCCATCGGCTGCCAGAAACCCGTATGTTTATAAGACATAAGCTGTCCATCTTTTGTGATATTCCGAACAGTATCCTCCTCAAAAGGTATGATCTCGTCCTTTATATAATCCAGGACTTTGGGTTCCAGGACAAAAAATCCGCCATTGATCCACGAAGTATTGCCTTCCGCTTTCTCCTGGAATTTGTAAACCCGATTATCGTCTTTTATGTTCAATGCTCCAAACCGCCCAATAGGCCTTACGGCGGTCACGGTTGCAAGCTTGCCGTGGGTTTTATGGAAATTTACCAATGCTTTGATATCAATATCCCCAACGCCATCTCCATAGGTAAGCATAAAAGCCTTATTGTCCAAATATTTTCCGGCCCTTTTTATCCTTCCCGCGGTCGAAGTCTCGATCCCGGTATCAACAAGCGTCACTCGCCATGGTTCTGCCGTATTAGTTTGGATAATTGTTTTTTGGGAGCCTGAACTGAAATCGAAAGTAACGTCGGATTCATGCAAAAAGTAATTGGCAAAATATTCTTTTATCTGATAGCCCTTGTAACCCAAACATACGACGAAATCGTTGAACCCAAAATGGGAATAAAGCTTCATGATATGCCAAAGGATAGGCTTGTCGCCTATTTCAAGCATTGGTTTTGGCTTCAATGACGATTCTTCGCCAATTCTTGTCCCTAAACCTCCCGCAAGGATCATTACCTTCATATTGTTTCCTCCATTATAGATATTTTATCCGATTTTTTCATACAAAGATACTGTTATCCTATATGAGCCCTTCTTGTGCCTATTTATCGGCAATTTTGAAACTAAAGTGCTTTCGTAGGGGACGAATTTCCGGATCATTTTCAGCCGATAATTATTACCTAGGCTAAGTTTTATGCTTTCAATATATCCTTTCGGGAAAACCCGCTCATCGACAATATTTGTTATGAGCCAGATCCTTTTGGCTATCAATTCGGAAGGCTTTAGGAGCGCATGTCCATTTACAAGCGAAACCATTTCGTAATCACCCGGAAGATAATACTTTAAGATATTATATGTAATATGCCTATTTGTTGCGGCAATTAGATCGCCTTTTAAATGTTCTTTTTCTATTATTTGAGAGACTTCCCTCCATGGCTCGATCTGGTTTGAATTATGGTATTCATTAAATGTGAAATAATTGGCGATCGAAATACTTTGAAATAAAAGGATCAGCCCAAATAAAATATAGAAAATGACCGGATTTTTTATACGCGACAGGGAAATCCCAAGCAAGGCAATATAAAATGGCAATGTAAAGATGAGGTATTTTGGCATTGTCGACGGTAAAATAGATGCTATAACTATAGGCATTACAAGAAATATCATCATGTACACGTTTTTTTCATCTTTCGATCCAATGAATTGAAATATCAACAAGGATCCAATAATTATTAACGATGGAATTACAATAATGTTCCAAGGTGCGACCGTCTCACCCAAGGCAAGCACAAAGAAGATCAATGGCAATTTTAATGTTGGGGGGAACGTGGAAAACGCCATATCCGGGGTCCCGGAAATAACGGCCATGGCCGCATGAATGATGATCTTAAAATAAAGAGGGAAAATTAGAATTGAAACAATAAGCAAAAAGCCAAGCGCTAAACGAGAGTTGGCATCTTTTTTTCTTAGGTAAATGATCGCGCAAAGTACAAATTGGCTAAATATCATCAATGCCGAATAAATTTGGGTCAAACCTAACAGCAAAGTGCATAAAATGAAAACAATTGAGGCTTTAATTGTCACTTGCTTGTACAACAACCTAAAGAGCGACCAGGCCGATAAAATAGATAACAATAGCATTAGCCCATACAACCTAATTTCGTGAGAATGCATAATGGCCAATGGTGAAAAAGCTAAAAGGCCGGCACAAACTAAGGCGGCCCTATCGCTTATTGTATCTTTTACGAAAAGGTACATAGCTATCATAGAAAATATGCCAATGATAACTGAAAGCATGCGCAACCCGTATTCAGTAGGTCCGAAAACTTTTATCCATAAAAACAATATCGCAAAATATGCCGGAAGATGGGATTCGATTGCCAATGCCTTGATATCAAAATGGCCGGATACGGAATAAATACTATGCGCTTCATCACCCCAAAGGCTTCGGAATATCGGGTCATAGATCCTGATAAAAGAGCCCAATAACAGGATAAATAAGAAGATCATGAATATTCTGTTTGCTTTAATCGCCGAAAACATTATATTTTAACTCCTTCAATGTTTTAATGCCTTCTTCCAAGACCTTCCGGTCGCCATAGATTTGCTCGGATGACTTGATCGACATCCTATCGCCTTTCAACCTAAGCTCTTTTTCGATCGGCGCGAATTTCTTTATTTTATAGATCCCCAGTGCTATCCCGCTTGCCCAATTTGAAATAATGACCAAAGTGAATATTAATATTGCTGGCTTTAGATAATGGTCGATTTTTTTTGTTCTAATTAAATATAAGAGAAAAAGCCAAATAAAGCCCAAGAAATAGAACATTTGGAACATATGGTATCTCGATAATAACGCGAACTTGATCCCAAAATTAACCCTCCCAATAGATGTAATGAAAGCCGTCAAAATAGAATAGAACATCATTGAATACGGTATGATCGTTTCTTTATGGCCATATTTATACGTTTTGAACACTAATACAGCACCGATAACAAAGAAAATAAAGCCCCAAATTCCAGCGATCAGAAGCAATATCGGCAATAAATGACCTACTTTGTAAGTAGGAATAAAATTAGCCCCGAAATAAACGAAAAAGTATTCGATGATTTTAATAGTATTTGTGAGCGGTAAGGCCGTATTGTTTTTGGTCAGGACATTCTCGGAAAAATAGAGCATATATGTTAATATGCACGCTGAAAAGAACATAAGCATGTTTTGAATGTTTTTCTTTGGAGAAAATATTATGCCGGGAAGACATGCGATCCAGCCCAAAAGGCCGGTCAAAAAAGAGAAGGAAGCTATGACCAATGAAATTATCATGATCAAGAGCGACCTCAAATTTGATCCTGTATTGTACGAATTGATAATAGCTAAAAAAACAAAAACGAGGCATAGGAGGTATGCCGAAAAACTGAATAATATATTTTCATGATGTATCGGGGAGTATTGGGCCAATAACGCAAAAAAGAAAAGTATTCTCGCACTTTTATTGCTAATATTCTTTGAAAATGAATTATATATAAGAAGCATTAACATTGAAAACAATAGAAGAGATGCAAAAGTCTCGTATTTTAAATTCCACTGGCTTATATGGGCCAAAAAGACGGTTATCAAATTTGGGAAAAATACCCGGTGCTCACTTACCCTTGCCCAAAGATTTTGAATATTTGGTTGTTTTATTATATGGATAAAAGACCATTGGTCGGCGATCGGAATATTAGGCGTGAAAGTCAGGACATAGATCGATAATAATATAAAAACAATAAAAAATATAGTTTTTTGTATAGAGCTCATTTCATTGAACCCTTCCCAAGCTTACCGGATGCAAAATCATATATTGCAAGCATTGTAGTTCTAATACTGCCGAATTGCCTATTTTTTAAAGACTCTATCAGCGAATAGATCGGGAAAATTACCAGATTTAGCACCAACGGTATTAATTGACCTGTCTTTTTGAAGAACAAAAGATTATTTCTCGTGCGAAAATAAGTGTAAAAGGGAGACAATTTCCCCCCCATTGATGCCGCAAATTTGTGATAGATCACCGCTTTCGGCACAATCAACAATTGATACCCCGCCCTTCTTGCCCGAATGCTAATATCCACATCCTCATAATTATTGAAATAATCGGCATCGAGCATGCCTATTTTCCCCAATACTTCTCTTTTGATAAGCATTGAACAACCGGAGATCCATTCTGTTTCGCCGGATCCCGAAAGGTCGTGCGCCGGTTTTCTTATGATAGGTAAAAACTTTCCGCCAGAAAACCAAACCTTTGTTTTATCGGAATATTGCATTATCCTCGGGGATAATATGCCGGCGGAACGATTTTCTTGTCCTGCCGAAATAAGATGCGACAGAAAATTAGGTTCAACAGTTGTGTCATTGTTTAACAGAAGAACATAGTCGGCGCCATGGGATAACGCAAGCCTTATCCCAACGTTGCTCCCTTCGGCGAAACCAAGATTTTTGCCGTTTTCAATCAAAGTTATTCCCGGAAATTCATTTTTAATATGAATTTGCGAGCTATCTTTGGATCCGTTATCGGCTAAAATGATCTCAAAGTTGCCATAATCTGTGTTCATTAGCGAAGCGAGACATTCCTTTGTATCAAAATATTGGTTCCAATTGAGTATAACTATCGAAACTTTAGGTTTATTCATTTTTTTTCTTTCCCAAGTAATTTGCGGATCCCCTCCACTAATCCAATTTTTGGCTTCCATCCAGGCAGCCTCTTTCCTTTATTCCAAGGGATCATTACCTCTCTATCCCGGTATGTTCGCCCACCCCACATGACATTGGCATTTCGACCGGACAATTTGGAATAAATATCAACAATTCTTCTAAGCTCAAGGGGTTTGCCCGACGAAACAGAAAAGTTCTCAATTCTCTTGCCCTTTGATCTAGCAATCCTTGAAGCCGCCTTAAGATAAGCGTCGATCACATCGTCTATATATACAAGGTCGATCAATTGGCGGCCAGGGGACATTGTGATCGACCGTCCGGATATTGAAGAATCATGGAGAAGTTTAAATAATTTTGCCCGCTTATCTTCCGGCCCATAAGTGTCGAAAAGCTTTAAAGTAATGACTTTGAGCTCTGTTGAGCTTGCATAATACTCAATAATATCTTCAAACGCCTGTTTGGTCGCGGCATAAAGATTGACGGGGCTGTAGTGTTTGTTTTGAAAGTGCTGCCATGAGGTACCCGTATTTACCAAGTAATTGCATTGGTTGACTCTCATGGCCTCGAGCAACTGTGTCCCAAATAGAACATTTGATCCGATCAATGGATTAATATCTGTTGATGAATGTTCTGATATGAACAGGGAAGCGAGATGAAAAACGATATCAGGCTTTGCCCGCCTTAATATCGAGAGTAATCCTTCTGTCGAACCGTCATGTTCAAAGATCTTGACGATCGGATATTTCTTGGCCAGCAATAACTTATCTGCTCCGGGCCTTACAACCACGCTTATCGTTATCTTTTTTTGCAGCAAGCGTTCCAACAAATGAGAACCGATAAACCCTGCAGCTCCGGTAATGAGTATATTATTAAATTTGGAATTAGATCTTTTCATATATAAATGGGCTCTTATAATCCTTGAGGTTTTGCAGCTTAGCATCGCGCTCGGACACGATCGGTTTATTGTTTGGCCAGGGGACCCCCGCGCTGGACCAATGTATACCCCCATCATTTGCGGGTGAATGCTTAAAACTTGTCTTATAGAGCAGGATTGCCTCGCTGCTTAAAACATAAAACCCATGGGCCACTCCAGCGGGGAGGTAGAGCAAATGGCTTACTTTTGCGCTAAGTTCAAAAGTTTCATGCTGGCCGAATGTTTCCGATCCGATCCTTAGGTCAACGATCGCATCAAATACCTCGCCGAACAAACAACAAACGATCTTGGAATAAGCCGCCGGCGGTGTCTGGAAATGCATTCCCCTTAAAACGCCTTTGCTTGATTTTGAATAAAAATCCTCCGCAAAACATGTTGGCAGCTTATGCGTTAGAAACTGTTCTTCCTCGAAGAACTTGACCAAACTTCCGCGCGCGTCGAGATGTATTATTGGTTCAATTTCATAACATCCCGCAATTTTAGTTTTTTTTATTTTCATTGGTTTCTCCTCCATATGTATCGCCAATGCGCAATTGTTTCGCGGAATTTATTTGCGATCTTTTTTAAGAGCCTTTTCTTTTTAATGGACCTTATCCTGGAATCAAGATACAAATAATCCACTCCTTTGATCTTTTGAGATCTGGGAGAACGGTCAACTTCATGATCTTTGATCAAGCTTAGCCCGTGTTCCTTGCAATATAAAAAAAGCTCGCTTCCGGGATGCGGGGTAAAATAGGACGGCGAATCGTAGTCGGGATCGATCTTTTCGATAATTGAGATCGTTTGTTCCACCTCTTCTTTTGTCTCGGTCGGCAGGCCGAACATATAATTGGCAAATATTTCAACGCCATTTTTCCTGCAAATTTCGGCCGCGCGCAAATTTTGTTCGACCGTTGTCCCTTTTTTGATAAAATCCAAGATCCTCTGGCTGCCGCTCTCAAAACCGATTATAAGGCATGCCAGTCCCGATTTTTTCATCTCATAGATCAGCTCTTCGTTGTTGCTTATTATATCTGCGCGGCTCTGGCAAACAAATTTCTTTTTGATGCCCAATCTATTATACTCCTCACAAAACCTCATGACCCATTTTTTGTCATAGGTAAATAGGTCGTCGTGGACCATAAAGCTGTTGAATTTATACCGGCTATACAGATGATCCAATTCGTCAATGACATTTTCAACGCTTCTCATCCTGACCCTGTCGCCAAATACACGCCGTTCGGCCGGCTGGCAAAAAGTGCAATTAAACGGGCATCCCCGCCCGACATTGAGCGTAACGAAAGGTGCTTTTAAAGACTTGATGAACGGGTGGAACAGTTCGGCGCTTACATCAAACAGGTCCCTATCGATCCACGACAGCGTGTCAAGCGAGGTTGCCTCGCCCTGATAGACCCTGTCAGGCATTCCGCCGCTTTTAATTATATCCAATATTCTAGAAAATATTACTTCCCCTTCACCAACAACGATTATATCGATATCATTGTTGCTTTTCATCTGTTCAAGCATTATCGTCGGGTGGACCCCTCCAACAACAGTTATTGCCTTTGGATTGGTCTGCTTTGTTATTTTTATCGCTTCGAGCGCCGGTAAAAGATCGATGCTCATGATCGAGAAACCGACGACTTCAGAGCCTTGTTCCTTCAATATTTCGGAATAATGTTCCCAATCTCTCAATTTACGAAGATCAATGCCTTTAACATCGTAACCTTTTTGTTTTGCATAACTGCTGATGGAACAAAGACCGTGATTTATATAATTAACAACGGGATCGCTTCCACGGCCATAGCTATTAAATCCCCGCATTCCGATGCCCGGATAAACAAGTGTGGCTTTTAATGAGCTATTCATAATCTATCTCAATTTCCCTATTTAATAGTTCATTCCTGAAATTCCTGAATTTTTCAAAATAAAAGGTTTTTCTTTTCCGGCTCAAGCCGAAACAAAAGAAAATAAATAAATAGAATATAAGCGCCAAAAAAGCTTTTAGCGCGATCATAAACGGATCACTGCCGATCCCGGCGTATTCCATGATGAAAATGGCGCCGGCGGTAATAGCAGAGAGACAAGCCGGCAAGATAATTGTCGAAACAATATATGCGCTAAAGGAGCTTTCTGTTTCTCTGCATGCGCGATATGGGACATACCACAAACTGGTTGCTGCCATGGCGATAACTGTCCCGAGCGCGACCCCAAATACGCCAAATTGGGCCGCCAAGACTATCGAAAGCCCGAGATTAATTGCCGCCTCCGCAATGTTAAAGCCCACTACCGATTTAATTTTGCCCATTCCCTGCAAAACTACCGCAGGCAAATGCACCAAACTGCTCATAAGGACGATCAAGGCTAAAAGGAAAAATACAGGCCGGCCAATAAAATTTTCATGGCCTAACCACAGGGTGATCATTGTTTTCCCCCAAAAAGCCATAAAAATAAATATAAAAAAAGAAATTATCGCCGAAAACTGGGAACTTTCAAAAAGGTATATGCGAAGTTTTTCGCGATCGCCAAGAGCGTGCAGTTCCGCATAAAAGGGAAAGAATGTATCCGCCAATTTATTTATGAACGAAACCGCGACTTGATTGACGCGGAATGCTATAGCGTAGGATGCTACAAGGCCAAGTCCCAAGAACTTGGCGATAACGATATTGTCGGTATTGAAAATGATCTGACCTCCTACTCCAAGGATGAACATCATCGATCCGAAAAATAGTATTTGGCGTAAAAGAGTTGGTTCGAATTCCCTAATGCTAAGAGATAATCCGGGAAGAGTTTTAATTACAAAAAATATCCGGATCACAGAAACTATAACATTCGCCGCTAATAAAGCCAAAGCTACTCCGATCAACCCATACCCAAGCTTTAGGGTTATAAGAGTCCCTGCGAATCCTAATAAAATATTCAGGGCATTAAAGATATTGTAAGCGACTACCTGTTTCCTGCCAAAAATGATCCCGCTAAAAACATTGAAAATAAAAGTTAAGGCCAAGTTAATGCCGATCATCACGAAGGCGACCGTCGCTTCGCTTGCCAATATGCCACTTAGCGAGAATCCCGAAGCTATAAAGAAACTTAACCCAATAGTTATGGACAATACGGCAAGCCCTAGCCCAAAATATATAAGTAATGCTGTCGACAATAGGCGGCTTAGTTTCTTGTTTTGATCAGAGCCTTGCGTATCGGCAGTATACTTGCTTATAGTGAAGGTGCTCCCCATATCCATGATCCCAATATATCCTATAACCGACAAGAGGGTCAGCCATAAACCGTATCTCATATTGCCTAAATAATGCAGCATCAACGGGATCATCGCCAAATTGACGATAAAATTTATACCGAACAAAATATAGCTCGTTACTATCCCTAAAATAAGTTCTGCTGATCGCTTCACGGCGTCCTCTCTTGGATTTGCTCGCCCGGTACCATTGCGCGGCCAAATTTCTTTTGATACCCGTAATAACCGGTACGATCAAAAACGTACGAAATAACAGTTCCAACCAAACCTAAGGTTGGTCTTATAATATTTTTTGATAAAATGGAGCTGAATAGATGCTTTGTGAGGAGAATATATTCCCTTATTTTCCCAAAAAGCAAATATTTGGCGGATAATTTAAAATAACGAATAATTAATCTTAGAAAGACGCGGTTAATCAAACGTTTAAATGTATTCCTATCAAGTTTTTTAGATAAGATGCCGCTTGAAAGGTTTGCGATCATGACGCTCAACCATTCATTGAATTCTGCGGGCGTGTTTGTATATAGTTCCGAGGCAGTCGCGCTTTTATCGTGGATCCTATAATCAACAAGCGGTTGGGAGATATATGCTACCTTACCGACGGAGATCTCGAGCCTTAACCACATATCCCAGTCAAGAAGATGCCGCAAGCCGCCGTGAAACGATCCGACCTTGGCATAGGCGCTCTGCCGGACAATTACTGATGGGCAAAAAATATAATTTCCCAATATATGCTTTTGGAACTCGTAAACACCTGGGACAATATAGTTATTCGGAAAAGGAATGCTTCGCGACACGATATGAGAGACCCGATCTATAATATTCGATGCCGAGAAAGCAAAACCGATCTCAGGATCGTTTTCCATTATATCGACCATAACTTTTAAATAATCGGCCTGCAAACGATCATCGGCATGCAATAGGCAAATATATTTACCTGAACTTAGAGAAAGGCATTCATCCCAATTCGCGGCCATATTAAGAGTGGAAGGATTTTTATGGTAATGCATGCGTTCATCGATATACCGCTTAACTATAGGACCGGTGCCATCGGTTGAATTATTATCAACAATAATAAGCTCGAAATCCTTAAATGATTGGTTAAGCACGCTATCAATAGCCTGCGAAAGATATTGCGCCCCATTAAAGGCCGGGATGCAAACTGTGGCCATGGGCTGTGCCATATTAATTTACCGCGCAGTAATTGAAGGCTTCGATCGCCTTTAATACAACTTCGTCCATATTGTAATATTTATACTCGGCAAGCCTGCCCAAGAATACGACATTCTCCAATTTATCGGCTTCGGACTTATATTTCTCGTATAATTCATGATTTTCGCCCTTGGGGATAGCATATGATGGGGTATTTTTTCCAAATTCATAGTTTTCAGGATATTCCCTAAGAATAACGGTCTTATCCGATCTATGATCGTCAAAATGCTTAAACTCGGTTATGCGCGTGAATGGCTCGTTTCCCGAATAATTTATGACTGAATTTGCTTGGAACCATTCGGTATTCAGCGTTTCAAATTCGTATCGTAACGCCCTGTAAGGCAGTTTACCGAATTTATGATTAAAAAAATGATCGATCGGGCCTGTATAGAACATTTTGTCGTATTGCAGGTTCCCGATTATATTTTTATAATCTTGACCGACCAATATTTTTACGTTCGGCTTATTTATCATGTTCTCTATTATCCGTGTATATCCATCTTTTGGTATTCCTTGATAAACGTCATTAAAATAATAATCGCCGTAATTGGTCCAAATAGGCACCCTATTCAGGATCGAATGGTCAAGCCCTCTAGGGTCCTCGCCCCATTGTTTAAGGCTGTAGCCAAGATAAATCTTTTCAAATATTTCTTTTGCAAGATCTTTAAGCTCAGAGTCTTTATCATTTAAAAGATCAATTATCGATATTTTAACGCCGCTTCCAAACGAATCATTTAGTTTTATTTTCAAAGATGCGGCTTTTGAAGCAGGGTATATTTGATCAATTGACTTAAAACTTATCGGAAGCGATACATTTATGTCCCCCCGATTCGAAAGGACTTTGTGTTTATACGGAAGCCATTCGGTGAATTGCGAAAGATAGGCCCAGACCTCAATGCTTTTTGTATGGAAAATATGCGGGCCATATTTATGGACCGTTATCCCATTTTCGTCTTTATAATCAAAGCAATTCCCGCCGACATGGTCTCTTTGTTCGATCATCAATACGGATTTTCCTTGGGCTGCCAACCTTTCGGCGACCGTAGCGCCTGAAAATCCTGCGCCGACAACAATGTAATCATATTTCATAAAACCCTCACCCATCTATTCCTAGATCGAAAACATTTTCTATCCCACCCTCTCCCAAAGGGAGAGGGATTATTGGTTTTACGGATATCAATAAGTCCTTCTCCCTCTGGGAGAAGGTGATTATGAAAAAATATATTGAAAGATAAAGCCGGATGAGGGCAAGTGGATGTTTTCATAATTTACTTTGAAAACCTATAAGCTGGATAAAGGATATTATACAGAACTTCACGAGTTTCAACCTTAATATCGTTGATTTGCCGTAAAGCCTTGGCAAATGAGCCACTTCCGTTTCCCTGAAATGATAATGGTTTCGTTTCGCGAATATTCCAAGAGCTACCGAAGGCATCAAGAAGTCATTCGGGATGGTTTTGAGCGCCTCTTTTAACATTCCGGCCTTCATCAGCTTGAATGGCGAATTGATGTCTTTTATCTTTAAATTAAAAAAAAGAAATATTATCGATCTCAAAATATTACTTATTATTAATCTATTTATTGGATCTTTCCTGCGGCTTCTACATCCTAGGATATAATCACTTGTATTGATATCTTTGTATAGGCCCCAAAAAGCTTCGGGCGGGATCTGGTAGTCGCTGTCGGCATGAAAGACATAATCGCCTTTTGCGCAATGTAATCCTTTTAATAGAGATGGCCCATGCCCCAAATTTTCTTTGTTATTTATTATGGTCAAGCTAATTTCTTTTTTAAGGTCGTTCAATGCTTTTGAGGTTTTATCAGTACTGCAGTCATTAACAACAATGAATTCCCAATCGATGAAGTTTATTAGCACCTTGCCGTAAAAACCTCTAACACTTTTTTCAATGATTTTTTCTTCGTTAAAAACAGGCATAACAATGCTTAGTTTTTTATTTTCCAACCTGTTTCTCCAATATCTTTCTTGTGACTTCGAGCAAGTTTTCTGTGCTTTTAAGCTGATAAGTCCTGCATTTTACAGCCGATCCCGCAGCAACATCCGATCCCGAATCGCCAATAAACCAAGAGTTTATAAATTCAATTTCGGGATGTTTTTTCTTGGCCTGCAGGAGCAACCCGGGTTTAGGTTTCCTGCAATCGCAATTTTCATCGGGAGCGTGGGGACAAACAAAAATATCATCCAGATGAGCGCCTTCGGCCGACAAAAATTCGGTCATTATCCTGTGGATTTTTTCAAGATCATTATGGCTCATTATTCCTCGGCCAATACCGGATTGGTTTGATATTAAATAGACGGGGATTTTCTTGTCATTTAATAATTTGATAGCTGAAGCTGTGTCAGGTAGGAATTTGAATTCATCCCAAACTTTGACGAAGCCGCCTTCGATCTTTTCATTTATTACCCCATCTCTATCTAAAAAGACGGCAGATATCTTTCTATTTGTCATTTTGTTTGAAATACTCCATAGTTTTTCTGATGCCTTCTTCCAATTGGACTTTTGGCTCCCATCCAAATTCTTTTCTGGCTTTTGTTATGTCGGGACACCTTTGCTTCGGATCGTCTTGCGGCAATGGCTTTGATATTGTTTTTAAACGTATTCCCGCGACTTTTGAAACAACTTGAGCCAATTCGATCATTGTAAATTCATATGGGTTTCCAAGGTTTATAGGGGTATCGAAGTTTGAAGCCATTACTTTATATATTCCATCAATCATGTCTGAAACATAGCAGAAACTTCGGGTTTGCTTTCCATCCCCATAAATTGTGAATGGCTCATTTTTTAAAGCTTGGTTTATGAAGTTTGGAACAACACGGCCGTCATTCTTACGCATCCTCGGCCCATAGGTATTAAAAATACGGATGATCCTAGTATCGAGCTTATTATGCCTTTTATAGGCCATGACAGTTGCTTCCGAAAATCGTTTTGCCTCATCATATACGCTTCTAGGGCCAATTGGATTTACATGTCCCCAGTAATCTTCTTTCTGCGGAGAAACTTCTGGATCGCCATATACTTCTGACGTAGAAGCGAATAATAGCTTCGCGCGGTGCTTTAAAGCCAATTCTAACGCATTAAATGTACCGAGCGACCCGACTTCCAATGTTTCGATCGGAAGTTCAAGATAATCAATAGGGCTTGCAGGCGACGCCATATGAAGCACATAATCTATCTTGTCTTTGTGATCTAGATAGCTGGAAATATCATGCTCAATGAATTTATATCTTTTGTTTCCCTCAAGATGTTTAATGTTATGAAGCGACCCGGTAATAAGATTATCAACGCATATTACTTCATGCCCTTCTTTAAGCAAAAGGTCGGTCAAATGCGAAGCAATAAAACCGGCCCCGCCGGTAATTAATATTTTCATCGCCCAATTCCGATATATTTGAATCCGGCCTCTGTTACTTTTTTTGGCTCGTAAATATTACGCCCATCGAAAATAATCCTTGTTTTTACGAGTTTTTTTGCGCGGTCAAGATCGATCTCCTTGAATTCTGCCCATTCGGTTACGACAACTATTGCATCGGCATTTTTTAGGGCATCATAAACATTGTCCGCGAAATAAAGATAATTCAGCTGTTTTTTGGAATTTTCGGAAACCGCCGGGTCATAAACATTTATCTTTGCGCCTTTTTTTACCAAAGAATCGATTACTTTAAGGGATGGAGCTTCTCTTAAGTCATCGGTTTCGGGTTTGAAGGATAATCCAAGCATTGCTATTTGTTTTCCTTTGACGCTTTTTAAAGTTTTGATTATTTTCCCCACGAACGCATCGATCTGGAAATCGTTAACTTCTGTTACCGAAGACAATATTTGAGGATCGTACCCTTGTTCACGGGCAAGATGCATCAGGGCAAGAACATCTTTAGGGAAGCAGCTCCCTCCATATCCTATCCCAGCATTTAAAAATGCGCGGCCGATGCGTTTGTCCAGACCCATCGCGTTTGCAACTTCGTTGACATCCGATCCCACGCGTTCGCAAATATTTGCTATCTCATTGATGAAAGAGATCTTTGTTGCCAAGAATGCGTTTGATGCATACTTAATAAGCTCGGCGCTTTTAACCGTAGTGAACAAGATATGAGCATTCAATGGCCTATAAAGCTCTGTGATCACATTGAAAGCGCGATTATTGGAAGCTCCAACGACGATCCTGTCGGGATTTAAAAAGTCGGCGATAGCGGATCCTTCTCTTAAGAATTCAGGATTTGAAACTACGGAAAATTTCTTCTCCGACACTTCGCTGTCGATCAGGATCTTCGTTACTATGTCTCCCATGCCGACAGGCACTGTGCTTTTGTTGACAATTACCTTAAATTTACCATTCGACGATTTCATGGCTTTAATGGCTTTGGCTATGGTTTTCGCAACGTCAACGACGGATGAAACATCAGCTTGGCCGTTTGATCTTGACGGAGTACCAACAGCGATAAATATAATATCCGATCTTTGCAGCGCAGGAATAATATTAGAAGTAAATGTTATGCGGCCGGCCTGATGGTTCTTTGCGACCATTTCCGGAAGACCGGGTTCATAAAATGGAACCTTGCCTTTTTCCAAAACTTCAAGCCTTTTTTGGTCCTTATCTACACATATGACCTCATTTCCAAGATTTGCAAAACAGGCGCCAGTTACCAATCCGACATAACCCGTGCCAATTACAGCTAATTTCATACATTCCAACCCTCTTTATTTTTGATCTTTTTCCACCAATCTTGATTATTTTTATACCAATTAATAGTATCAATTAGTCCCTGTTCAAACTTAGCCTTTGGCTCCCACCCCAGTTCTTTTTTGATCTTTTCGATGCTTAGCGAATATCTCCTGTCATGCCCCGGCCTATCTTTTACATATTCAAGAATGCTTTGGCTTAGTCCTAATTCCGATAAGATAATGTTTACGATCTCTATATTTTGCTTTTCGTTGCCGCCGCCGATATTATAGACCTCGCCTTCCCTGCCTTTGTGAAGTACAAGATCCAACCCCTCGCAGTTGTCCAATACATAAAGCCAATCACGGACATTTTTTCCGTCCCCGTACAATGGAAGCTTTTTGCCCTCTAATGCATTTGTAATAAATAGAGGAATGAATTTTTCAGGGTATTGGCAGGGGCCATAATTATTTGAAGATCGCGTGATTATCAGTGGGAGATCGAAAGTTTTAAAATATGACCTGACGATAAGGTCTCCGCCTGCTTTACTCGCGGCATAGGGGCTGTTCGGGCTTATCGTATGGGATTCGGTGAACGAACCTTCTTTAATGCTCCCGTAAACTTCATCTGTTGAAATATGGAGAAATCGGCCTATTTTATGTTTTTTTACGGCTTCGAGCAAAATGTATGCGCCATAAACGTCAGTTTGAATAAATGATCCGGCAGATGCAATTGACCTGTCAACATGGGATTCCGCGGCAAAGTTCACTATCGCATCAACGCCCGATATTGCCGATTCGACATCTTCCGCATTGCAAATATCGCCTTTTACGAATGAATAATTGGGATTGCTGTCGATGTCTTTTAGGTTATCAAGATTCCCCGCATAAGTTAAAGAATCAAAATTGATCACTTTGTAGTCGGGGTGTTTTGATAATATATACCGGATAAAATTGCTTCCGATAAAACCTGCTCCGCCTGTTACCAATAGCTTCATAACTTGATCTTCCCTTCCACCAATAAAGTTGATCTTTCAAGCGATTCAAAAGTCCCTGCGTCAGACCACCAGCCGGATAAAATATCGTATTCAAGTTGTTTTCTTTTAAGATAAGCGGAATTAACATCCGAGATCTCAAGCTCTCCACGTCCTGAAGGCTTTAATCCCCGAACTATGCCGAATACTTGCGGGTCATAAAAATAAATGCCGGTAACGGCATACTTGCTTTTTGGTTTCTTGGGTTTTTCTTCAATGCTTGTAACTTTGCCGTTATTAAATGCGACTACGCCAAATCGTTTAGGATCCTCAACTTCTTTGACTAGTATCCTGGCGCCTTGTTTTTGTCTCTTAAATCTTTCGACAAATGGCTTCAGGTCGTCTTGAAAAATATTGTCGCCTAAGATGATCACCATTTTGTCGTTTCCGGCGAAATCTTCGGCTAAAGCTAGAGCTTGAGCGATGCCTCCGGCCTCATCTTGTACTTTATAGGTAAATCTGCAGCCAAAATCTTTGCCTGATCCCAAAAGCGTCACTATATCCCCCATATGCTCGACACCGGTGACGATCAATATATCAACGATCCCAGCTTTTGTCAGTTTTTCTATCGGATGGAAGATCATCGGTTTTCGCCCGACAGGCAGCAAATGCTTATTTGTCACCTTGGTTAAAGGAAAAAGCCTCGATCCGGTGCCTCCGGCAAGTATTATTCCTCTCATAGGTTTAAGGCTCCTTTTTGTAGTTTGATCATTTGAGATATCCCGATCTTTGAAAGGTCCAACAATTTGTCCAATTCTTCTTTGCTGAAAGGCTCGTCTTCGGCTGTTCCCTGGACTTCCACGAATTTCCCCGATTCGGTCATTACGATATTCATGTCGACGGATGCTGCAGAATCTTCAGAATAATCAAGATCGATGACTGATTCATTTTTCACGATCCCGACCGATACCGCCGCAATAAATTCGGTAATTGGGATTTTTGTTATTTTTCCCGAAGCTTTCAATTTTAATAATGCGTCATACATTGCGACAAAAGCCCCAGTGATCGAAGCTGTCCTTGTCCCGCCATCCGCTTGAATAACATCGGTATCTATCAAGATCGATCTTTCACCAAGCTCCGAAAAATTAACGATCGATCTTAAAGCTCGGCCGATCAAGCGCTGTATCTCTTGCGTCCTGCCGTTTATTTTTCCTCCGCGATCGCGCTGAGTCCTTTGCGTTGTCGCGCGGGGCAGCATTGAATATTCGGCGGTAACCCAACCTAAACCGGAGTTTTTCCTATGGGGCGGGACTGATTCTTCTACAGTCGCGTTGCAGATAACTTTGGTATCGCCAACCTCGATCAATACGGAACCTTCCGCAAATTTGACAAAATTTCTTGTGATCTTTAGAGGTCTTAGGCCATCGGATCTTCGATTGTAGCTTCTAGACATTGGAAACTTCAGCGCCTTGTACGTTTTTCTTTAAACGGTCGCGGCCTGCTTTGACAGTCCTTAATACGCGGCTGGATGTAAGCTCAAGGTTTGAAAGTATCTCGTCCGCGTATTTGTCCGCGCCTTCGCGGACTTCTTTTGCTATCTGGTATGCCTGTTCGATGATCTCGGACGCGTTATTCTTTCCGGGCAAGGGTTCAAGGTTAATTTCATTTTCTTGCTGTTCGAGGGGCTTGCTTCGATCTTTATCTATAGCTCTTTTTGCAAAATCGGAGCCTCCTTGTGCGGCCATCCTGATCTTGTCAATAAGTATCAAGACCTGCTCCTCATTTATAAGAAGCCTTTTTGTCAAAGGGATCTTAAAACCATCCAATATCGCGGCCTCCAAACTGTCAAGCAATCCTAATATTTCCATGACATCCTCCTATTTCCGGACTTTAAGCATTTTTTCGACATTTTTTGGGACAAGGCCGTAAATATCGCCTTTTAGGCTGGCGATCTGCTTAACTATGCTTGAGCTCAAATATGAATATTTATAATCCGTCATCAAAAAAACAGTCTCGATTTCGGGCGCCATTTTCCTGTTGGTAAGCGCCATTTGGAACTCGTAATCAAAGTCCGAGACGGCCCTTAATCCCCGGATGATCGATGACGCCTTAACCTTTTTTATGTAATCGACAAGCAGGCCGTTAAAACTATCAACCTTGATTCTTTTAAAGCCTTTAACAGCTTCTTTCAGCATGCCTATCCTATCGCGGAGCGGGAAAAAAGGCTTTTTTTCAGGGTTTGAAATTACCGCAACATAGACTTCGTCGAAAAGGTTTTCCGCCCGCTTGATCACGTCGAGATGGCCCATTGTGACTGGATCGAAGCTTCCCGGGTATACTGCGCGCCTCATGATTCCACCTTATAGAAAGAGAATACGGTATCTCCGTATCTCTCCTCCCTAAACTTTACTAATGTCCCGAAATTATCTTTCAATAATGATTTAAACCTGTGTTCGGCAATAATAATGCCGTTAGGGTTCAACAGATCGGATCCCCCTAAATACGCGAGCGATCTTGAAAGCTCGGGACTTCCGTATGGAGCCCCGATGAATATTATATCAAATTTAGCGCCGTTTTTTTGGAATATTTTTAGCGCCTGCTTTGCCTCGAGCGAGTAGGTTTCTGCCTTATCAATAAATCCAAGGTCAGCCAGGTTCTGCCTGATGACTAAAGCCGATCTCCGATCTTTTTCGACAAAGAATGCAAGTTTTGCGCCGCGAGACAATGCTTCAAGCCCGACCGAACCTGAACCCGCAAAAATATCGAGAAAATTGCTTTCGGGCGTTTTAGCGGCAAGAATATTAAAAAGGGCTTCTCGGGCCTGGTCGCTTAAAGGCCTCAAGCTGCCTGGCGGGACTTTTATTCTTCTTCCTTTGGCGGATCCTGCAATTATTCTCATTAATATCCTAAGAATTTACCGTAACGTTTAAATAATTTGGCTTTTAATTCCGGGGAATTTGCCAAGTTGGGATCGGTTTTAATGAATTCAAAAGCCTCATTTCGCGCAATATCCAAGGTATTTTCATCTCTTATTATATCAGCCATGTGAAATTCGGGCAAACCCGATTGCCTTGCGCCGTAAAAGTCACCGGGCCCCCGCAGTTTAAGGTCTGCTTCAGCGATTTTGAATCCGTCATTGGTATTAATCATCGCCTTGATCCGAGTTTTGGCCTCGGGAGTTTTTGGATCGCCCATTAGGAAGCAATACGATTCATTTTGCCCCCTGCCAACCCTACCCCTCAATTGATGAAGCTGTGAAAGCCCGAATCGCTCTGAATGCTCAATGACCATTATTGACGCGTTAGGAATATCGATGCCGACTTCAATAACTGTTGTCGAAACTAATATATGTATCTTCTTGTTGCGGAACTGTTCCATAACTTCATCCTTATCTTTTGGCTTCATTTTCCCATGGACAAGGCCGACTATAAATTCGGGGAATATTTCTTTTTGCAAAAGCTCCGCCTCGTCGACAGCAGCTTTTAGATCTAACGTTTCCGACTCTGAAACAAGCGGACAAACAATGAATATTTGCTGTCCTTCGCTTATCTTGCTTCGCATGAAATCATACGAATTTTTTCTTTTTTGATTTGGAACAAAATGTGTTTTGACCGGCGTCCTTCCCGGAGGCATTTCATCGATTATCGACCTATCAAGATCGCCGTATAAAGTTAAAGCCAATGATCTTGGAATGGGAGTTGCAGTCATGAATAGAAAATGCGGATTAATGCCTTTTTCTTTTAGCGCCGATCTTTGCAGGACTCCAAACCTGTGCTGTTCATCGATCACAGCGATCCCTAATTTATTGAATTTGATCTTATCTTCAATTAAGGCATGGGTCCCTATTACCAGATCATCATCGAGATATTCCTGCCTGCCGGCAGGCACGGCTTTTTTTGCGGCTCTCTGGGAAGTGCCTGTTAATAATCTAACTTTATGCGTCTTGAACCATTTCGACATCTTTTCAAAATGCTGCTGCGCCAATATTTCCGTTGGAGCGAGGACGGCCGCTTGAAATCCATTCTTAATTACAGCAAAACAGGCAAGAGCCGCAACCACAGTTTTACCGGACCCAACATCCCCTTGCAGCAGCCTATGCATGGAAAGCCCCGATGATAGATCGCTGAATATATCTGAAAGCACTTTATTCTGCGCTCTTGTCAATTCAAAATCGATCGGAAATGCGTCGATGATTTCATGTTTGATCTTGAATTGAATGCATTTTCCCCTGGAAAAATCTTTCTTTCTCATTCCGAGGCCGAGCTGGAACAAGAAGAGATCTTCGAATATTATCCGGTTCTTATATGTTCCAATATTATTTAGGTCCTTTGGAAAATGAAGGTTCTTTATGGATTCTTGGATATTTTGAAGGCCATATTTTTTAAGTATGCTTCCAGGGATTACATCAGTTATATCGTTTAGATGGAGATCAATCGCGTTGCTTATTATTTTTCTTAAAGTTTTGGCATAAAGGGACTCGGTTAAATGGTAAATGGGAACGATTGCCAAGGTCTTTCCGGTATCTAACTCCCACTCTTTTGGTATCACTTGCAATCCGCCTTGGAAATGGTTCATTTCGGACCTTCCGGTGATTATAAGTTTTACTCCGGGCTTGAATTGCCTGTCTAAAAATGGCTGATTAAAAAAAACGGCCTTAATATCCCCTGTCTTATCATTTAGCGTGACCTTGAGTATGGAAAATCGATTTTTGGTCTGTTGCTTCTCAACATGCGTGATCTCGCCTTTGATAACTATCCTGTCTTGAGGACATTTGATAGAACCGATCCTTGTTGCAACACTGCGATCCTCATATTCATAGGGAAAATAATAGATGAGGTCTTCTATGGAAAATATTCCGATCTTGGAAAGGATATTCGCCAAAGCTGGCCCCACGCCTTTCAAGTATTGGACTGGATTTTGAAGTTTGCCGCTTATCATTATTTGACATTTTAACATAATTTTGATAAGATATTTTTATAATGAGCAGAAAATGCTATGTTTGCGGCAAATCTCCGAATTACGGCGAAAATGTCAGCCATAGCCACAAAAAAACAAAGCGCGTATTTTTGCCGAATATCCAAAGGATATATATTATGGAAGGCAAGAAAAAACTGCGCGAAAACGTCTGCACAAAATGCATTAAAGCTCACAAGATCGTAAAGGCGGCTTAATCCTCTCTCTTTTCCCTTTGAAACCTTTGGGTCGCGATCTCGTCCAAAAACTTCAGTTCAAGGTCTTGCATCAGCTTTTTGTATTTTTCAAGCGTCTTTTCTTTGTCTTTTTCGATGATTTTCTTGTCTTTCATTGATGATACAAGCTTTTCGCGCTGGTCTTCCAGCACCCGGCTTGCTTCTATCACTTTTTCCACCTGTTCTTTAATGTCTTCCTTCAGTATCCCCAGATGCGCATGCCTGCGGAGGACTTTTTCAAAATCGGACACCGCGCCTTTCTTGAAGACTTGCCTTATATCTTCTTCTTCTTTCCTTTTTTTGGATTTTAATTTTTCTTCCTCTTCTTTTTCCTTGAGATATTCCCTCTTTTTTTCGGCAAATTTTTCCTGTTCTTTTTTTTCGCGGATCCCGCGGACCTTGAGCACTGCTTCCAAATTATATTTGAATTTCCCGGCCTTTACTTTTCGCGCCATATATTGCTCCAAAATAAAAATGCCTATCAATCTGTTGACAGTTTCTTCAAAATCAATATGCTCAAATGTCCCTTGCTTCAAGAAGTCATTGACTTCATCGATCTTTGAAAGAGCATAATCGATCTTCGGGTTGCTTCCTTTGACGTATGCCCCGATATTTATCAGGTCCTCGGCCTCGGCATAGCGCGCCAAAACTTCCCTTAATTTCCCGGCCGCTTCCCTCTGTTCGTCAGACACGAGATTAGACATGAGCCTCGAAACGCTATGTGGAACTTCAATTGAAGGATAATGGTTGCGTGCCGCCAGGTCCCTTGAAAGGATAATATGCCCGTCTAAGATCGACCGGCATTGGTCGGCTATAGGCTCGTTGAAATCATCGCCTTCAACAAGTATAGTGTAAAATGCAGTGATCGACCCGACAACTGACGTTCCCGACCGCTCCATTAATTTCGGCAGGAGCGCAAAAACAGACGGAGTATATCCCCTGGTCGTGGGAGGCTCTCCGGCCGCAAGCCCGACCTCGCGCTGGGCCATTGCAAAACGCGTTACCGAATCCATCATTAGAATAACTTTGTTCCCAAGGTCCCTGAAATATTCGGCAATAGCTGTTGCGACAAAGGCGGCTTTTAGCCTGATGAGAGGAGGCTGGTCGGATGTTGCGACCACGACAACCGATTTTTTAAGGCCTTCCTCTCCCAACGATTCTTCAATAAAATCCCTGACCTCGCGTCCGCGCTCGCCAACCAGAGCGATAACGTTGACTTCCGCTTCGGCGTTCCTTGCTATCATGCCCATAAGAGTGGATTTCCCAACGCCTGACCCTGCAAAGATACCCATCCTTTGGCCGCGGCCAATTGTAAGCAACCCATCAATAGCCCTAACCCCAACGCGCAATATTTCTGCAACCCTGGGTCTTTTTACTGGATCCGGAGGCTCGGCGTAAAGAGGCCTTTCTTCATTAAAAGAAATTGGTCCCTTGCCGTCAATCGGCTCGCCTAATCCGCTTAAGACCCTGCCTAGGATACTATGGCCTGTTTTGATCATAAGAGGTTTTCCTGCCGCAAACACTTGGGACCCAGGCGAAATGCCCGATGTAGATCCAAGAGGCATAAGCAGCACCCTTTGCTCTTTGAAGCCCACAACCTCGGCTAATGCTTCTCTTCCCTCTTTTTCTATCTTTATTGCGCATAGGTCGCCAACTGAAACACCGCCGACCTGGGCTTCAATAATAAGCCCTACAACCTGGACGATCTTTCCTATTACTTTTACAAGGTCGGCTTTTTCAATAGCGCGATGGTATTTATCAAGATCGACTGGCATTTACTCGCCTTCTTCTTTGTTTTCTTTTTTAAAAGCGTCTTCTATAGCCTGTAATTTTGTGGAGATCCTGGCATCGACATATCCAAGGTTTGTTTCGATAACGCAGCCCCCGGGCTCGATCTGGCTGTCTTCAAGTATAGAGAAGCTTTTCACCCCATCGACGATCCCCATTAATTTATCCTTATACTTTTTTATATAATCCGCATCCTCGCGGTTTACGCGGATAATGACCTGTTCGCGGTCAGACACCCTGTTTATTGCGTCTGATACGATATTCAAGCAGACATCGCGGTGGAGTGAAACTTCAGACCTTATTATTTGCTCGGAAGCTTTGATCGCCAGGCGCAATATTTCGCTTTCGGCGTCTTTTATTATTTTTTTTCTTTCGATTACGGCCTCGTTTAACGTTTGGAGCGATTGTTTGATATTTTCTGCGGCCTGATTCTTGCCCTGTTCTATCCCTTCCTCAAATGCCTGATCCCTGATCGATTTTGACTCTGACCTGGCTTCAGCAATTAGCTCGCTTGCTTTTTGCTCTGCCTCGGAAAGGTCAAGCCTTTCTCCGCCGGAATTTTCAGGTTCTATGGGCGATAGCGCATCAGGCTCCACATGAACTTGGACCGGCTTTGTCTTTATTAATATCTCGCCTGTTTCTTTGATCTTTGAATGCTTTATTAAAGCCATCAAAGCTTCTCCGAAAAATGCTCGATCAATTTATCTTTTAATTCGTCGCTAAGCGGGGTCGGTTTGATATCGCTCAAAATATCGTCTATTTGGTCGCGTGAAACAGTTATGTTCATCAATACTTCTTCGCGCTGCATTGGCGGAAGTTTTGAAAGCATAAATGCGGCGATCTGCGGGCGCTCGCTTGAAAGCAAATATGCTATTTTCTTGCTGCTCGAATGGTATATCCTATCCTTATCTCCAGGCGCTTTCGGCCCCGAGTAATCAATGCCTGTTTTTCTGAATTCTTCCGGTATTTCAAAAGCAGGTTTTTCCGATGCCTTAGATTTTGGAGGGAGCGCAACATAACTGTTAAAATCAGCAAAAACTTCGCCGAGCGCTTCAGGGGTTGGCGTCGGAAGATGATTTATAGAGGATGCGATTATATCCGCAAGTTCTTCGGGAAGATATCTAAGGATCGCGGACGAAGTTTCGGATCCTAAAATAGAAAGAAAAATAGTCGCTTTTTCCCGCCCCGAAAGCTTCATTGGTCTTCCTCCGTAAGCCATTTTTTCAATAGATTGGCCAGCCTTTCAGGATTGTCATGCGCTATATCCTGTATTTGTTTTACAGTAGTTGTAGCTTCAGATTCGGACGGAACGCTTGGAGCGCTTGATTCAGCCGCATGTTCAAATGGCATGTTTATTTGCTTTCGTTTTGCAAATCTCCCCGCAATAAAGAATATTGCAATAACAATTATTGCCCCTGACGCCCAAAGAAAATAATTCAGAAGATTTATCTGAAAAGGCTTTTTTGGGCTTATCGGCTGGACGGAAGCGTAATGGAACGGAACTTGCTTTAATATCATCCTGTCGCCGCGCAGTTTGTTGTAAGAGATCGCAAGAGCAATAGTTTGGTAGGTGGATTTTTTCAGCTTGTATGAAAGCGGAAAACTGTTATCGATCAGTACAATTGTCGTAATTTTACGGATCGGCGCAATAATGAAGCCTGCATCCGATCTGATCTTTAATTTGGTGGCTTTCTGCCAAGAGCCTGAATCGCCAAACATTACATTGACCCTAACAATCACTCCGTTTTGCGGATAGAACTGGCTTAATAGCTCCTGTACCTTAGAGGTCAATTGCCTTTCGTACTCTTCTTTCGCCTTCAGCTTGAGCAAAGCCTTTTCTTCGGCGGATAATTTTGCTGGTTTTTCGATTTGTTTTTCAACCGGTTTTTCGATGGGTTTTTCTGCGGCGGCTTCCTTTTGTTTATTTATCGGCCAAATATTGAACGGCAGGGAAAATTTTGCCTTTACTTCGGATTTTACAGGCCCTTCAACTTTTTCTGTTATTTTTTCCTCCGTCTTTTTTGCTTCCTCTTGTTCTTCTGCGATTTCCGGCCCAACTTTCTTTTTAACTTCTTTTTCTATTTCCTTTTGAGGCATCGTTTCCCTAATGATCGGCTTTTGCTGGAACTCTTCCACTGCATTCAAGGCTTTGCTGCTTAAAATATTGCCCATGTCATCAACGATCGTTACGTTTTCGGCCTTCAAGTTCTCGACACTGCTTGCAACAAGATGGATGATCCCGTTTATTTGTTCGAGACGAAGGTATACTCCGGGCATCATCTTCAAAAGGACAGCCGCAGTTACAGGAGCTTTTGTAACTTCAAACAACCTGGTTTCCGGAAGCACTATTTGGACCCGAACATCATCTACTCCTTCGATTCTTCGTATCGTACGCGACAATTCTCCAGATATCGCGCGTATTAATTGGATCCTTCGGTCAAAGTCGGTGGCTCCCATCCTTGTTTCATTGAATATTTCCCAGCCGACGGCGCCGCCTTGCGGCAGGTTTTTTTCCGCGAGACCAAGCCGCGCGTCATCCGCTTTTTCTTTCGGGACACTGATCGCCGACCCGTCTTGTTCAATTTTGTAGGGAATTTTCAGCTCTTTTAGCCTGGTAATAACGTTTGCCGCGTCTTTAAGGTCTAAATTGGTGTAAATCCTGACATCTGAAGGCCCTTTGCTTGCGGACATCGGCATGCACCCGCGGAAATTCCATAACAGGAACAGAGAGATGGCGATTACAACTACCGAAATAGCTATAATTAATCTTTGGTTGCTAACGATCGGTTGGTTTTCCTCCGCCATTTCGCCTCCTTGCCTTATTTTATACCTGCATCTGCGTTATTTCTTTGAATGTGCTGACAGCCGAATTTATTGTTGTTATCGCAAGTTGTATCAATACGCTCGATTTTGATGTCGCGATCATAACATCCTGCAAGTCGGCTTTCCCATGTATATAATCCCCTATCAATTGGTTCGCCCGCATTTCTGTTTTTGAGATATTATCCAACGCATTTACCGCTTTCGCAAGCACATCTTCGAAAGGATTGCTCGAAACAAACGGGGAACTGCCTATCTGCGGCGTAATCTGTACTGAACTCGGTCTTGATGATTGAGGGATATCATCTTCTAACAGCTGCGCCAGCCTCAATTGCAATTTGTCGATCGGTTCAACCATTTAATATCCTCCCCAAATTACGGGATCTGCAAAGTATCCTGCATCATTTTTTTTGTGGTATTATAAGCCGTAATATTCGCCTCATACATTTTAGACGATTCGACCATATCAACCATTTCTTTAGAAAGCTTTACGTTCGGCATTTGGACCATCCCATTCTTATCGGCATCCGGATGCGTGGGATTATAAACTTTTTGAAGCGGCGTCTTATCCTCAACAATTTCCGCGACCTTGACCCCGCCTGTCTTTTTTTCTATCTTATTGTTCGCAATATATAATTCCTCGTCAAAAGAAAGAGGTTTTTCCAAAAATAAGACTTCACGCCTCTTATACGGGCCGCCATCCAATGTTCTTGTGGTATTGACATTCGCGATATTTGAAGATATCGCTTCCATCCGAAGCTTTTCAGCTTCAATAGCCGAAATGCTTATCTCAAGCGCGCGCGAGATCCCCATAAATTATTTTCTCCCCTGCGAAGCTATTGACTTAATAATATTGATTTTTTGGGTCAATAGCTTCACATAAGCGGAATATTTTGTTGAATTTTCGGAAAGTTTTGACATTTCTTCTTCCAGGTTAACCTTTTTTCCATCCAGCCTTTTTTGCGCCCGCCCAAGCTCGCTATTGAATTCCAGCGGCTCAAAACCCGGAGTATTGATATTCGCGAGATTATGCGCGTGGACAGCCTGGATCTCGGCAGACTTTTTCATAGCAGTCTCAAGCCCAAGATACGCATCATCGAACATTCCGATATTTTCAACCATGTTTAAGCTCCTCCTGCAGCAGCCTAACGCCGCGGTCTATCAGGCGGCATACTTTCGGCCGGGAAAGCTTGAGCTTTGCTGCGATAGTTTTTTGGTTCAGGCCTTTGTTATAAAACAGGTCCATTACATCCCTCTGGAGAGAAGGAAGTTTTTGCATGGAAGCTCCAAGTTTTTCCCGAAGCTCCGAAAATTCTACGTCATGCTCCGGGCCGCGCTCACCGGCAACCTGGACCTCGGTCCTTGTGACTATCTCTTCCAAGGACAGTAAATACATCAGTGCGGATGCCGCAACGATCTTTTTTATCTTCTTTACCGCAGACTTGAACTCGCTTTCGGATAGGTCCTTCTTTTCCAGCTCTTTTTCTTCTTTTTCCATTTTCTTCGCAACGGTCGCCTTATATCCCTTTTTTGCCAGGTCCCTTATCATGACTTGTATGCGATAAGGGACAGGGCTGTAATTTTTAAGGCCGTCCAATATCTCTCCCCTGACCCTGTATGAGGCATATGTTTCAAATTTTACTCCTCGGTTCACGTCAAAATTTTCCCATGCCTTCATAAGCCCGATAGTGCCGTCAGAGACAAGATCATTGTAATCAACAGATGGCGGCAATCCTTTGCCAGACACCATCGAAGCGATCGAATGCACAAGAGGCATATATGCCTCGAGGGACTTGGGCAGAATTTTCTTTTCTTTAGATCTTTTTAGTATTGTCACTTAGCTCCTTCGATAATTTTTCGATAAAAACATCTTTTGTCATTTGCGAAAACTGCGAGCCCTCGTTCATCCCCATAAACTCGCCGCTAAAGCCTTCTTTAAGTATCTCTTTGTAGAACATCGCGAGGAATTCTTTGTTAACGCTGGAAGCCTGTTTGATATTAGGAATTGCGCCATGGTTGATATATGGATTTACTTCCATTATATTATCTCCAGGTCAGCTTTAAGCGCACCGACTTTCTTTAATGCCTGAAGTATGGCTATCAGCTCCTGCGGAGTAGCCTTAATCCTGTTCAATGCGCGTACCAGGTCTACAAGCCTTGCCGCTTGCGGGACATATGTCAAGGCCTTTTGAGATTTCTTGAAATTTGCGTTGGTTTGCGTCCTCAAAGTGTTAATTTCTGATTTGTCGATCGAACTTCCTTCAGAATAAAGCTTTACAGGGCCGATCGAAACATTGATCCCGCTGAAGCTCACTGCGGAGGCCGCGATCTTAACATTCTCTCCCATAACTATTGTACCCGTTCGTTCATTAATGACAACTTTTGCGACCGAATCAGGAACAATTGTCAGATTTTCGACTTTTTGAATGACAGCCAGCGCATCTTCCTGGCTAAAAACCGTAACTTTAACGGTCCCAGCATCAAAAGTCCTCGCATCATACCCCGCAGCAGCAATAGCGTCCGCGATCCTTCCCGCAGTCGTAAAATCAGGTGAATCAAGCACTATTGATAATCCGCCCTTTTCGCTGAACGTAACAGGGACTTCTTTTTCGACAAGCCCTCCGCCCGGAACCCGCCCGGCGGTCGATCTGCTGTTCCTTATCGGCGGAAGGTTCGGGATAAGGATATCCTGGTCAACGGTAATATTCCCCTGCGCCGAGGCGTAAACTGCCGAATCGGGCCCTTGAAGGGGAGTCAATAAAAGAGTTCCTCCTGCAAGGCTTGTCGCATCACCCATCGAAGAAACAGTAATGTCGATCTTTTGGCCGGATTTTACGAACGGGGGAAGGGTTGCTGTGACCATTACTGCGGCAATATTCCTGCTGTTAAAGTCCAATTGCGGGGCAACGCCCATTTTGGAGAGCAGGTTTGTCATTGCTTGTTTGGTGAACCCTGTTTGCTGCGTATCGCCTGTGTTCCTAAGCCCTACGACCAGCCCAAAACCCATCAATTGGTTTTCGCGCGCCCCGAGAACATGCGCGATATCCTTGATCCTGACAGAAGGCGTTCCATAACAAGGAAAACTTATGGTCAGAATCAAAATCCCAATGACCAAATCCCAAATCCCAACTTGGTAATTATTTTTTAGAAAAGCCAATTGAGCAACCTCGAAAGCCAGCCCGGGCTTTCTGCTTCCTGTATAACGCCAGTGCCTTTGATCGATACCTGCGCATCTGCGACTTGATACGAAAAGATTGTATTGCTCCCGCTTATATCTTTCGACCGCACAACCCCGGAAATATATATTTCCTGGCTTTCATCATTGATATCCAGGGTGCGATGGCCTTCGACCCTTAAATTCCCGCTGTCTAATACTTCCGTTACTGTTGATGCTATTTTTGAAGTCACACTTGACGCCCTTTGCGTCGATCCTGCCCCGGAATATTTATTGCTGTTGCCGAATGCAATATCATTGCTCGTCCCGACCAAAGGCGTCAGGCGCTGGAGCGTATGCGTCAACTTTATCCCAAGATCGTCTTTTACGTTAGTGTCGGTGCCAGCTTTCTGCTGGGCATTCGTGCTTTCTAAAATAATTATTGTTATGATATCCCCGACCTTATAGCCCTTTTCAGGCGAATACGGCGATGATGAATTTTTGTTCCATAATGAATCGGCGTGGGACGAAATAACCAAGATACAAGATACAAGCAACAAACAAATCCCAACATTATATTTCATAGTTTAACCTCGACTTCTCCCTGGGCATTTACTACTGCATCCAAACTTTTGCTTGAATCTAAACGTTTGACCTTAATTGTATCACCAATCCGCCCATCCTCAAGCGCAATTCCAGAAACATCTATCACAATGCCGTCGCTTGATGATTTGATATTGACTTTTGCGCCTTTGGCAACGTCCGGTTTTGTTTTAACCATCGCTTCAAAAATCACAGCCCCTTTTTCGATGTTAATCTTTGCGACTTTGCCGATGATGTCATTTTTTCTTTCATAATAATTCATCGGGAGAAGCGCGACTTCCTTGTTTGAAATGGAAAGGTCATCATCTTTTATAACGGCATTTCGTTTTATTCTTTCCTTAGCCGTTGCTATTTCCTTGAAAACTTCAAGCCTTACCCACAAATTAACGTTCTCGATCTTGCCGCCCCCCTTAAAGATCAGCGGAATAAGCATCCGGGGCGTGATCTTTGAAAGATTGTAATTTTCGGAAACTTTAACCTGGACATTTTGGTCGTTTAAATATTTATCGGTCATATTCTCGGCCCCGGAGAACGATACCTTAATATTGTCGTCCTCCCAGTCAGACCTTTCGGACATGACATAATCTTTTATGGCATTCTCGATCTTGTCGTTTATCGAATCGGCATGGACAGGGGCAGCAAATGATAATATCCCAAATACCAAAACCAAGACCCAATTTGTCATTTGAAATTTGTCATTTGTCATTAATATATTACGCTTTCATCCTTTCAAGGGCCGTAAGCATGCCTTCATAGGTTGAGACCGCTTTTGTGATAGTGTCAAAAACCCTTTGCACCATTACCATCCGCATCATTTCGGAGATGACATCGACATTCGATGATTCCAGGGCATATTGCGTTATGGCCCCAAAACCAGGATCAAGCGGATATCCGACAATCGGGTCGCCGGAAGAATCTGTCGCTGAATATAAATTTTGGCCCATGCTCCTCAATCCTTCCGGGTTGGAAAATCTTGACAATGTTATTTGGCCGATAGAGGCCAATGACGTGCTGTTGTTTATAGAAACAAGCATTGTCCCATTCTGCTGGATTACGACGCCGGTCGTGCCTGAAGGAAGAATAACCGCAGGATCGACCAAATGGCCGTTTGAATCGACAAGATTGCCGTCATTGTCGGCATGCAAATTCCCGGCGCGCGTATATCCTATTGACCCGTCAGGCATTTTTACCTGCAAAAACCCGGCGCCTTGGACTGCTATATCCAATGGGTTTGAAGTATTCTCAAGCGTTCCCTGCGAAAAATCCTTTAGAGTGGCTGCAACTTTGACCCCTGTGCCGAATTCAGGGAAAACGGAAGGCACCGATTTGTCAGCCTGCATGGCCCACGCCAGCTCATCCTTAAAAGACCTTTGGACATATGGCAAGCTTTCCATTTGGGAATCGGATTTTTTGAATCCGACTGTCTTTGAATTTGAAACATTATTTGTGATATTAAGCAATTCATCTTCGAATGCGTTTAGGCCCGTTGCTGCAACATATAACGGTTGGAACATAAAATTACCTCCTTTACTGGGACTTGCCCATTTCGATCGCCCTGGACATGCTGGCATCGCGCGTTGAAATAACTTTTGTATTAAGGTTATAAAGATGGCTTAAGCTTATAAGCTCAACCATCTGGTCGACAGCCTTTGCGTTCGATGATTCAATGAACCCTTGGAGGATTTTTGGTGTTTCAACTTCTTTAACAGGCTGCAAATTAGAGCTTTGTTTAAAAATAATCCCGTTTATAGAAGAGAGCGACGCCTTATCTTCAAAATCAACAACTCTGATCTTGTCAATTGTAACTTTATCCGCCCGGATCTCCCCATTTTCCAAAACAACTATGCCGGAGTTTAAAGGAATAGATATAGGCCCGTTCTGCCCTAATAGAGGAAGATTCCCGGTCGTAGTAACAAGCCTTCCTTCGGAATTTACAGTAAACCTGCCGTCGCGCGTATATCCCTCGCCCCACTCCCCAAGGACTACAAAAAATCCCGAACCTGCGATTGAAAGATCCGTATTTTTCCCAGTCCTGATCAATGATCCTTGGTCGAAGTTGTAAAATGTCCCGTCGACCTGGGGTTTTTGCGTTTTGATCTTTTTTTCGGCCGCATCAAGCTCCATAGGGAATGACCTGACCGTGACATCGGAGCTCTTAAAGCCCGGGGTATCAGCGTTTACCATGCGGTTAATGAGGCTTTTTACCTTTTCGTCTGTGGTTTCAAGACCGCTGTTCCCGATCTCCAAAATCGAATCGGACATAGCCCCTCCTCATGGGAATAATTATTGAACAAATTATAACACTAAGGCAAACAAAATCAATAAAAAAATTATTTATTTTATTTCTTTTCCTGGTCTCTCATCCTGGTTATAAGCCTCTCGCGTTTTTCAGCCATGCGGTCAAGCTGAAAGACGAAAAAAAGCACTTCAGCAACGAGAACGTAAAGTTCCGGAGGGATCTCGGTATCAAGCTCTAGCTTTCCTAATAATTTTGCAAGCTCCGGGTCGGCATAAAGAGGTATCTTGTTTTCGTCCGCGATCCTTAATATCTCATCGGCGATCGGCCCGCGGCCCGATGCTAATATCAACGGGGCCTTGTCTTTTTCGACATCGTAGCGTATAGCAATTGCCGTTTTGCGCGGGACCTCGATTTTTTCCGGTTCAGCCAATTTAAGCCTCCAGGTCGATCTTTTTTAACTGATCGCCCAATTTTGCGAGCATTGGAATCAAATATGGTTTAACTGAACACATGGCGGGATCGATCTTAACTTGGTATCCTGAAACTGCAAAATTCTTGCCGGAAAGTTTTTTTTGCAGCTCGGAAAATTCTTTTGCGATAAGCTCCCTGGCTTCGTCGCCATATTGCTTTTCATTAAATACGAATACGACATAAACCCGTTTGCCTTTGATATAGACTGAACACACCATTTTTCCCAGGTTTGCGGTCTGCAGGGAAAGGATAACTTGCGTATTCTCATAATCTATTTCGGATTGGGGCCCGTGGCCATCCCTTTTTACGACAATTTCAACGTCCTTGGGCGGAGCGACAGAAGTGTTTGGGACCTGCTTATATAAATAATTTACTTCTTCCCTGCCTTTCTGCGAAAGCAAAGCTTGCGCGACAAGGTTATCCATCGCGGAATTCATCTTGCCGAGCGTCGACATTAGATTTGCCTGGAGTACCTGCGCTTCCGCGGAATCAGATGCCTGGGCTTGCGCTTGGACGCCTTCAAGAAGCGATTTTAATCCCGAAAGGTCGTTCAGCAATTTTAAATTGTTCCCGCTTATTTGCGTCTTTTGGTTCAATTCCTTGATCACGCTGTCAAATTGGCTAAGCAGCGCCCCAAGCTGTGCTACAAGTTTTGGATTGAGCAGTCCTTGGCTTACGCTTAGGGCGGTTGAAAGGTTGCCTAGGCCTTCAAGAAGGGCTGTGAGCTGTGCGGCGATCTGCGGGTTTTCTGAAAAGAATTTTCCGAGTATTTGCAAAGCTTCAGGGGATTCGATGCCTTTCATTAAAAGCATTATTGCGGCTTCCTGCATGTTCAAGCTTTTATCCGTCCCCGTAAGCATTGATAAAAGAGCAATAAAATTCGTCCTGGATATTTCCATGCCGTCTTTTATCATTAAAGACGCAAGGGTAACATTAAAATCCGAATCCGGCACCTGCAGCTGTGTTAAATGCTGTTTTATATCAGCCATAGTAAGGGCGCGCGCGATATTTACTGCGGCTTTTGGCGCGGAGACTGCGGGCGCCATTTGTGCTTGGGCAGGAGCTGTTACTCCTGCAGTTTTTGCCCCCGCTGAAGGGCGCACCCCGCCGGCAGTTTGTGTTGTTTGCGCTTGTTTAACGGATTCTGATTGGGCCGAGCTTTTTCCCGAAGGCCAAATGATCGGCTTCCCGGGATGAATGCCAGACGATGAAGTATTTAGATCTGAACCAGCCATAATAATTACCAGTAATTATATCGTAGTGCGGCGAGAAAATCTTGTGGAGTTTATTTTTTGGCTTCAGGTTTTTTAGCTTCGGGCTTTGCGGCAGGCGCGACGGGTGCAACGGCTTTTGCGGCGCCTTCAACCGGGACAGCGGCTCCAGCTTCAGGAGTAACTGCGGCTCCGGCTTCAGGAGCAGGAGCAATTTCTTCTTCTTTGGCAGGTATCGCGACATTTGCGATCGCTTCATTCGCTGGAGTTATAAATTCTATGCCTTCAGAAGCCTTAATGTCCGAGACCAAAAGGCTCTCGCCTAATTTTAATCCTGTCACATCAACTTCAAATTTTTCGGGGATATTAGACGGAAGGCATTTGACCTCAATTTCCCTTAATTTAAGAACTAAGATGCCGCCATCGTCTTTTACGCCAGTCGGAACGCCTTTTAATTCAATATGGACCTTGGCCTTGATCGCTTCGTCCATGTTGATCTTAAAGAAATCAACATGAAGGATATGGTCGTTTGTCGCGTCTTTTTGGACCTCATGGGTTATAACAGGATAATTATCCTTGCCGACCTTAAGCGTGATGATCGCGTTTGACCCGGCTTTCGTCCCTATGGTCTTTAGGAAGGACTTCCATTCAATAGCTATAGCACGGGACTTTATCCCATGGCCGTAAATAACAGCAGGGATAACCCCCTTTTTCCTTAGGGACTTATTTTTATTGCCTAATTCAACCCTATCCTGCGCTTCGAGATCTAATTTTTCCATAACAGTTATTAATTATACCAAACAAATCAATTGCTGTCCAGGATGATTTTTTTGGCACTTAATCGGTTTTTTCTATACCACTCTAATATATCATGCGTGATCATTGCAGAAACACGATCCCCATGTTCCCCATGCGACACAAAAGTCGCGACAGCTACTTCAGGCGTTGCTGCCGGCGCATAGCTTAAAAACCAAGCATGCGGAAGCCCAGGATTTTCTGCTGTGCCTGTTTTTCCGGCGGCTTCGTTCCCTGGAACATAAGCCGCAATTCCAGTGCCGCGGAACACAACGTCCATTAATGCGCTTTTTATCAAGTCGAGGAATCTTTTCGCGATCGGGATCTCGGAAACAATTATCGGCTTGTTTTCAAATAATATTTTCCCGTTATTATCAATGATTTTTTTTACGACATACGGCTTGAACCTTTTACCGGCAGCGATTTCTCCAAATAAGGAAGCCATTTGGAGGGGCGTTACCTGCGTGTATCCCTGCCCTATACCGAGGTTGATCGAGTCGCCGTCATACCAATCCTCATTAAACCGTTCCTTTTTCCATTTGGACGACGGCACAAAGCCTCTTTTCTCCTGCGGAAGATCGATCCCTGTCTTCTGCCCAAGACCGTAACTTTGCGCAAACTCATGCAATATATCAGGCCCCAATCGTTTGCCAAGCTCGTAAAAAACAACATCGCATGACCAGACAAGCCCTTCGATAGGCGTTATCCTCCCATGTCCGCTCTCCTTCCAGCATTTTGCGATCCTATGTCCAAGCCTGTATACGCCGGAACATTTGAATATTTCATTTTCGGTCGTTTTGCCGGTTTCAAGCGCGGCGGAAAGGGTCACAGGCTTAAAGATCGATCCCGGCGGATAGCTCGAAAGAGCCCTGTTCATAAAAGGATGGTTCCTCGTGCCCTGTGCATCCCAATTTGAAGGGTCATATGCAGGATGCGACGACATCGCCAAAATTTCCCCGCTATTGGGGTCAATAACCACAACTGCCCCTTCCCTGTTGCCCAATGCTTCATCGACCTTTTTTTGCAAGTCGAGGTCCACCGTCAAAATGATGTTGCTGCCCGGGACCGGATCGACAATATCCAACACTCTCATGGGGTTTCCCAGGGCATCAACTTCGATCTTCTTTCCGCCTGAAACGCCCCTCAAATATTTATCATAAGATTTTTCGACGCCGTCTTTGCCGATAAGATCCCCGAGCTTAAAACCTTCATTTTTGAGGGCTCGAAGTTCATTCTTGTCTATCTCACCGACAAAGCCCAAAATGTGGGATGCAACCTTTTTATACGGATATGACCTAAGAGGGAAACAGATGACCTCGACCCCTGGAAGCCCGTCCCTGTCTTCTTCGATCCTTGAAACAACAGAAGTCGGAAGATTAGAAGCGATAAGAATGCCTTCGGATAAAGGCGTTTTTCTTTCAATGTATTTTTTATGGATTTTCCCGGGATCCATTTTTAAAATTTCGCCCAGCTTGTGTAAAACATTTTTGGGGTCGTCCGGCAATAGATGGGGACGAAGATATGCCATAAAAACGGGATGGTTTTTCAGCATTACTTTGCCGTATTTATCAAAAATTATACCTCGAGGCGCAAGTATCGGGGTCGTGTGGGCAGCATTGTCCATTGACAACCGTTTATATTTTTCATTTTCTACCAATTGGAGGCCTATAAGCCTCAAAATAAAAAAAGCAAGCATCACATTCAAAGCGATAATAAATACTTGGGACCTATTGTTCATTATTTTGGATCCGGTCGAGGATATTATAAAATATCGGCGCGCAGATGGAATTCACAACAAGGATATAGAAAAAATTAAATATCGAGAAGCTTTGGTGGAAATCAGGGATAAAAAAACTCGATGCCAAGCTCGACAGGAGCATTGAAACAGGCGTCATGATGGCCGCTAGGACGATACAAAGCCTATCCGCATTAAGCGTTAGAAGTGATCTGATGGACGCGGATAAGATCGCAACCGAAACTTTGACAAGCGTATTAATAAACGAGCCCGAATAGGCCGCGTCCTCAAAAAAACCGATCGTAAATGAATAGGCAGCCGATTGCGTTTCCCGCATTTTTACGGCGGCCGCGATCACAAGCGCAAGACTAAGGTCCGGAAAACCAAAAGCCCTTAATTGCCCCTGCAGGACAAGTGTTAATGCCGATAAAACTATTAAAGCTATGGCTTGCATATAAAAACGACCCCCAATTTCGAAAAATCCGTTGCCGGCTCAACATGGATCTTTTGGAAAATATCGTCGATATTTCTTTCAACCTTTAAAACCTTGCCGATAAGCACTCCCTGGACGAATGAATCGCTCACCGATGAAACAATTACAGGCGTTGTTGTTTCGACAGAAATGTTTTCGCCGATGTATTCAAGCTCAAGCCTGTTCCCCCCGTTCCCTTTTATGACCCCAAATGCGTTTACATGCGGAAGATATGCCGAGATCGAGCTTTGGGGGGAAGTAACAAGAATGATTTTTGAAGTGAACTTGGAAACCTCTGCCACGCGCCCGACCAGGCCATAGCTTGAAACAACTGTCATTCCAGGAGTTATTTGTTTTAGCGACCCGGCATCAATTATCATTATTTGCGAAAAATTCTTATTCTCTCGCGCGAGAACATTCGCCGGTATAAGCTTTCGGCCAAAAAACCCGGTCTCGGAAAACTTTAAAGCCTCCTTAAGTCTTTGATTCTCCTCTTTCAAGCTCGCGCTAGACGATAGCTCCGCTTTTGTAGTTTTTAAGACGAGCTCCAATTCTTTGATGCGGGATTGAGCCCTGAATGAATTCGCAAAGAAAAGGGTCGCGCCCTTTCCCGCCCTAATGACAATTGAAAAACCAATTTCAAAGGGATAAAGGGAATAATGCGCGCCTTGTCTTAACATTACAACCGACGGAAATTCCGCAACCTGCTTAAAATTCAAGGCAAACGACAATGCAAGTATTAAAAATGCAACGAAGCTGTAACGCACGCTATTTTTTCGGTTCTTCTAGGAGGTTTTTTTGGGCATGATCAGGACTTTTTTCAAAATATCTATCTCTTCCAATATTTTGCCCGTTCCGTACGCGACGCATGATATCGGGTCGTCGACGACGTAAACAGACATATCCGTTTCCTGTGACAAATGCTTGTCTAAACCTCTTAAAAGAGATCCGCCTCCTGCCATAACGATCCCACGGTCCATGATATCAGCCGCAAGCTCCGGCGGGGTTTTTTCGAGCGTGATCCTTACTGCATCAACAACTGTTGCGACGGGTTCGGCCAAAGCATCCCTTATTTCAGATGATGTTAAAGTTAGGGTTTTTGGAAGTCCTGTCACGAGGTCGCGGCCGCGGACTTCAACTGTTCTTTCTTCAGGTAATGGATAAGCGGACCCGATATCGATCTTTATTTGTTCTGCGGTGCGTTCCCCGATAAGCAAATTATAATTTTTTCTGCAGTGTGAAACGATAGCTTCATCCATTTCATCGCCTGCAACCCTTATTGATTTGCTGACAACAATTCCGCCTAAAGCCAAGACCGCAACTTCGGTCGTACCGCCTCCGATATCAACGATCATTGAACCAGCGGCTTCGGAAACAGGAAGATTGGCGCCGATCGCGGCGGCCATCGGTTCTTCGACCAAATAGGCTTCGCGTGCGCCGGCATGCATTGCCGCATCGAGCACCGCTCTCTTTTCAACGCCTGTAATTCCCGATGGAACACCGACAACTATTCGAGGCCTAACAAACGCGGACCTTTGGTGGCTTTTGTTAATGAAATGCCTAAGCATCATTTCGGTTATTTCGAAATCGGCAATGACGCCGTCCCTCATGGGCCTAACAGCTACAATATTTGCAGGTGTGCGGCCAAGCATTCCCTTTGCTTCGTTCCCGATCGCTAATGCCTTGTTCGTGTTCTTGTCTATCGCGACAACCGATGGCTCGCAAAGGATTATCCCTTCGCCTCTTGCAAAAACAAGAGTTGTTGCCGTCCCAAGATCTATGCCCAAGTCTCTAGAAAACTTCCCGAAAACCATATCGTATAAACTCATTTAACTTATTTCCTCCCTGCCTGCCTATTGGCATGGCTTATGATCGCTTCGTATCCTTTAGCTCTGATGGTCCTTGATATTAGCCTTGCCTCATTCAAGCTCTCGGCAGGAACAAATACCCTGAAATATTTCCCAGCACTGTCGAACTGCGCATCATATCCCAAATTCTTGATTTTTTGCACCATTGTGTTGGCGTTTGCTTTTAGAGAAAACAAGCCAGATTGCACCCTGTAAACGGCTTGTTTTTGCTTGCCGCCGATTATTATTTTAGGAGCTAAAAGGTCGGCATTTGTTTTAACATCCGGTTCAGCAGGAACCGTCTCGACTTCAAACGAGATCTTAACTTGTTTTTCCGATGAAGCAGCCTGTGTTGCGGGATTGGCGGCTAATTTATCCATATCCGCGGGCTTTATTGTCAACAGATCGGCTGTAGTCGTTTTTTTTGCTGAAACAAGAAGATTTTTGCTTAATTTAAAACTGACCCAAAAACTCAATATTATTACCGCGAGAAGAAGCGTCAATAAGAATAGGTTTTTAATGATTTTCATGGATACAAAATTTTACATTATATGGCGAGCGTAGTCAAGGCTTCGGCGGCAAGAAATAACGATCCAGCGACAACTATCGGATTGCCAATTTTTCTAGCTTTTTTAACCGCTTCGGCTACAGGCAAATAATTCGGCAGATCAGCCGCTTGAGGATGGGAAGATTTTGCAAGAATAATATTCTTTGAAAATGATCCATAAATTCCAAGCATTGATCCAATGTCCTTATCCTCTTGGAATCCCAGTATAAAAGTAAAAGGCTTATTGATATTTAATTCTTTAAGAGACTCGATAAGGGCTTTCGCGCCGGCTGGATTATGCGCCCCGTCCACTATAATGAAAGGATCGTTAGAAACAATTTGGAACCGGCCCGGCCATTTTACCTTTCTCAATCCGGCTTCGATATGCTCACGGCTTACGGCTAACAGCTGGGCTACTTTTACTGCAACAGCTTCGTTTATTCTTTGAAAGGAGCCTTTTAACCCCCTCTCATTCTCCCCCTTGGTAAGGGGGAGATGTCCCGAGTCCTGAGCGAAGTCGAAGGGTCGAGGGACAGAGGGGGTGACCATTTCGCATTTCGCATCTCGCATCTCGCATCTCGATTTTATTACATCCAAAGCTTCAGGTTTGTTCTCAGCTGTCACCAAAGGAACTCCCTCTTTAATGATCCCAGCTTTCTCAAAAGCAATATCTTTCAAGGTCTTCCCAAGATACTCTGTATGATCGAAGTCAACATTAGTAATGACGGAAATTTGAGGGATAATGACATTTGTCGCATCAAGCCTTCCGCCCAGCCCAACTTCAACGATTGCGATATCAATTTTCTGTTCGGCAAAATATTTGAACGCAATGCATACGATGATCTCAAACTGAGTTAGTTCCAGATCTAGACTTTTTGAAATTCTTTGGATGTTTGAGGTTTGATGTTGGAGGTTATCATCTAATATTTCGTCACCATCAACCTTAATTCGCTCATTCCATTTATATAGATGTGGAGAAGTAAAAAGCCCTACTTTTTGGCCGGATTCTTTGAGGATTGAAGCAAGCATTGCACAGACAGAACCTTTGCCGTTAGTGCCAGCTACATGGATCGATTTGAATTTTACGTGCGGATCCCCAAGTTCTTTTAAGACGGCAGATACTCGTTCAAGCCCAAGGTTAATATTTAGCGTATCGAAATCGAGCATGTGGAAATTATAACATCACGCATATTGAATTTCATAATAGAATTCGAGAACTGCATGTTTGTTCCCGTCTGATCTTAGTTCGGCTTTTGCAATAACTCTTCCGCAAGGGCCTGAACCATGCAGATCCGTTTCGAAATAATAAGAAAAATCCATCTTAATGGGTTTGCTTGGAATGCCATTTGAAGCCAGCTCCCTAAAGGCGATCTTCAATGCAGTTGTAAAAGCATGGCTTGGCCTTTCAATATAACCATAATGCAATATCGGAGCATCGTTCACTTTAATGCTTAAGGAATCTACATTTGCTTCATACATTACGCCACTAATCGTCTTAGGAATTATTATTTCATCTTTAGGCCGAATAGATAAAAAGTCCAGTATGGCAACCGGACTTTGTGAAGGATTATCTACATATATTTTATCCCTGACTTTTGAAACAAGATGCCCCAATCCCCACATTACCTGTTTCCCTCTATAAACATGGGGAACCCGCCCGGCAACACTAACAAGATTTCTAAAAGCATTAACATAAACCATTTCAATCGCCCCCTTAATTTAAGACTCTGCTTTTACTATATCCATAATAAAAAGATGGGATTTCAGTTTTGGGATTCCTTTTTTAGAAGGTGGGATTTTAGATATATCGCTTCTTCTTCAAATATTTGGTGATATTCAGCATAAAAGCTTCAAGTTCAGGTATTTTTGAGTTCAAAATATTGTAAACTTTCGACCTGTCTATCTTGACATATTCATGGACTAAAAGGTTCCGAAATCTTGCAATACCCGAAAGCCTTGTGGCCAAGATTGAAGGGACAATTTTAACTTCTTCTAAAATATCTATTACTTCCTGTTTGTCCGATGGTTTTCTAAGGTCCAAGCTTACTATTAGCATATTCCCGACATCAAGCATGCATTCGATGGACAGCTGAAGATATCTTTCCGCGAGGCCAAAATAATGGTAATCATCAATAAAAATATTTTTCTTTATTCTCTTAAGCTCATTTAATACTTTTAAATATTCTTTAAGATGCTTAAACCTGGTCGCGATCGATTCGGTATCAACCATTTATGCAGCCTCCAAAATGCCTTTGAAGACACCTTTAGCAAAAGACATTTCGTATTCTTTTTCATCAAGATAATTGATCAAAATAGATGTTTCAAATCGGATCCTTTTCAATTGTGCCCTGCAAAATAATATTTTTCTGTCACGGATGATCCGGTGTTTCAACAGGAGCGGAGCTTCATTGATTATTACAACGTCTACACTGTCGGTCCTTAAAGCGTCGCATAAGTCGCCGACTAACGCCAGTTTTAAGTCTGTATATCCGGCTTTAGGCAAATTATCGTCCGCCTGGACGGCAAAATCGTAATCGGAAACAGGAGAAAAATCCCCTCTTGCCCTTGAACCAAAGAGATAGGCGGACACTATATGCTTATGCTTTTTAAAAATATTCCTGTAATCCATCATTCTGAATTATCCCATAGAAGCAAATTCCATGCAATCGTAAAATCAGGCGCGGGGGTGGAATTTTAGATAGATTTTCTTTAGCCTTTCGCGGGAAACGGACGTATATATTTCAGTGGTCGAAATATTGGAATGCCCCAGCATCTCTTGGACAGTTCTAAGATCCGCTCCATGCTCAAGCAAATGGGTTGCAAATGAGTGGCGAAGGGTATGGGTCGATGTTTTGGAACGAACTCCCGACTTGATAACGTATTTTTTAACGATATCCCATAGCGCTTGCCTGGACATCTTTGTCCCATTCCGATCAAGAAATAACGCTGTTTGCGATTCGTTTCGAAGCATTTTCGGCCTTTCTTCCTTTATATAGTGCTCTAGAGCATTTTTCGCCATTTCGCCTATTGGTACGATCCTTTCCTTTTCGCCCTTCCCCATGCATTTTACAAACCCGGCATCCAAATTCACGTCGTTCAATTCAAGCGAAATAAGCTCGGATGCCCGAAGCCCCGCCGCATAAAGCATTTCAAGTATTGCAGTATCTCTCATATTTTTTGAAGCGGACTTGAGCAGCGAATATATATCGTTCAAAGATAAAGCTTTTGGAAGCCTGATCGGAAGCTTCGGCAGCTTAAAGTCAGCGGTCGGATCAACTTTTGTTTTGCCTTCCGCCAAGAGATAATGGAAGTAAGCTTTCATTGCGGCTTGTTTGCGCATCCTGGTCGCAGGAGAAAATCCGATGTTTTCGAGATGATCCAAATATTTTTTAAAAGTCTCCCTGTTCAGTTCGTCTCCTTTTATGAACTTGAAGAATTGTTGGATGTCCCTTTTATAATTAGAAAGCGTATGTTTGGAGAAGCCTTTTTCGAAGTTTAGATAATCTAAAAATTCCTGCAGATATTGGATCATGCAGCTATTTACCCCCCCCTCTCTTTCTCCCCCTTAACAAGGGGGAGATGTAAGTGGGGGTCAGAATTTTATTGGCCATCAATATCCCAACAATAGTTTTCCCGTCAACGATCTTTTTATCAATAATCATTTTGGCCGCTTTTTTGATCGGAACGACCTCAACCTCGATATGCTCGTCTTCTTCATAGCTTTGTTCGGTCAATTCAAGCCCTGTCGCAAGAAAGATATGCAATAATTCGGTTGAATAACCAGGCGTTGTATAGATCGACGTAAGATGTTTTATTTTCTTTGAGACAAAGCCCGTTTCTTCTCTAAGCTCTCTTTTCGCGGCGGCTTTGTAAGCTTCTCCCTTTTCAAATAATCCGGCAGGTATTTCATACAATACTTTTTCAGCAGGCTTTCTAAATTGCCTGATCAAAACAACTTCTTTTTTATCGGTTATAGCAACAACAGCGACGGCGCCCGGGTGTTCGCATATTTCCCTATGGGAGATCCTGCCTGTCGCCATTTGAACCGTATCATCTCGCATACCGATCATACGGCCTTTATATATCCTCTTGCTTTTGATCGTCTTTTCAAACATGTTGTCAACCTCGGCTAACCTGCGAGTAAACCCTGCCTGCCGGCAGGCACGGCTCGCGGTTAGCAATTTCTCATAACCGCGGCGTTCAGCCGCAGGTACTATGAGCTACTATCTCTAACAGATATTTAACCCCATTTTTCAGATCTTTAACTTTTTTTAGCGCAGATCCATTTTCTATTAATATTCCTCTGCAAAAGCCTGTTCCTTACCCGATGGGCTGGATATCTTCACATATTTAATAAATCGATCAACAATTCTTTGTTCGGATTTTGAATTTCTGATTTTGGTTTTATTTTTTAAAATGCTCATAGCCGCCTTTAGAAATAGAAATATCCCCTTTTGAGTCAATAAGCTTTACACCAAACGACTTTGGAAAGATCTCTCCAACAATCGTCACCTTACCTATTAATTCTTTCGGCAACTTATCTATCTTGTTTATTGGGACTGTAAAAACCAATTCATATTCTTCTCCGCCGTAAAGAGCATTTTCAAGCGTTGCGCCTTTTGCTTTTGGGACATGGTCGGAATTGATCAAAGCGCCGACTGAACTTGCCTTGCAAACTTCCAAGACGGATCGTACAAGTCCGTCGCTTGAGTCTATCATTGAGGAAACAATCCCGGATTTAGCTAAAATTCTCGCTTCAGTGTTTCTCGATTTGTATCTTGTATTTTGTATCTTGTATCTTGCGGCGGCTTCTCCTCCAAATTTCCCAGTCACACATATTAAGTCGCCAGGCTTCGCTCCTGAACGAGTCAAAAGATATTCTTTTTCGACTTCACCTAATAGAGTGATCGATATGAACATTGATCTTGGCGACGCGACCGTATCGCCACCGACAATGTCGATCTTATGCTTCTTGGCAGAGGAGTTCATACCATTATAGATTTCCAGAGCATCTTTAGCCTCTAAGTTTTCAGGAAATCCGACAGTTACAACTGCATGGGTTGGAAGTCCACCCATAGCTGAAATATCAGATATGTTGGAAAAAAGAGCTTTGCAGCCCAGATGGAAAAAGGGGCCACTCCTGTCCCGATGAACATCGGGGCGGTTCCTCCCACTTTTTTCTAATTTGAAATGCACTCCTTCAACCATAGTATCAGTAGTAATTAATTGATATTTTTGAATATTTGAATTTTGAACTTTGGATTTGTTTGGATATTTGGATTTGGAAGTTGGATGTTTGAATTTGGAAGTTGGATGTTGTATTACGGCGCAGTCATCCCCAATTCCTATAACGGTATCCGACCGTTTGTTCTTTTTTTCGGCTTTTTTGAGAAGTTCGATAAGTCCAAATTCGCCAAGCTGGGATAGTTTCATGGGAGAATTATATCATGAGTTGCTAGAGAGAATCCTGATCAAGCTCGGATCAATTTCCTGCCTTTTCAAGCTTCTCTATAACGAGCCTTGCGGCTTCCCGCACATCTGGGTTTGCGTCTTTTTCCATGACAATTTTTAGGGCGGGAATTGCGCTTTTATCTTTTATCACCATGAATATCAATATAATGAAAAATTTCAATAAAAAAGAAATATTATTTTAAAGCTTCAGTTGAAACCTTATACGCGCAGAAGTCTCCGCACATGGAGCAGACATTATCCTCGCACTTTGATTTGCGTAGATCGTGGATCTTCTTGGCTTTAATTGGATCGATCGCCAGTTCTATTTGTTTTTTCCAATCAAGGGATTTGCGGGCTTTAGACATTTTCTTGTCCCAGTCCCTAGCGCCCTGCACACCTTTAGCTACATCGGCACAATGTGCGGCAATGCGTGAAGCCATTATCCCTTCTCTTACATCATTAGGCTGCGGCAGTCCCAAATGCTCCGTTGGTGTTACATAACAGAGAAAATCGGCGCCGGAAACTGCGGCAAGAGTTCCACCGATCGCGGCTGTAATATGATCATATCCTGGTGCGATATCTGTTGGAAGAGGCCCTAGGACATAAAATGGCGCGTTATAGCAATATTTTTTTTGCATTTTCATTTGGTCTACTATTTCATTATATGGAACATGTCCCGGCCCTTCTATTATTACCTGAACACCAGCTTTCCACGCCCTCTTTGTCAATTGTCCCAATATTTTAAGTTCTTTTATTTGAGCTGGATCCCCTGCGTCAATAATTGATCCTGGTCTCATGCCATCACCCAAAGACATAGTAATATCGTATTTTGCGGCAATTTCTAGCAATCGATCATAATGTTCATAAAATGGATTCTCTTGGTCGTTATCGATTATCCACTTAACTAGCATCGATCCTCCGCGGCTCACTACCCCCATCAATCTTGGTTTTTTTATTAATGCTTTGATAGATTCTCTATTCACGCCGCAATGGATCGTCATAAAATCGACGCCTTGTTTTGCCTGTTCTTCAACAACCGCAAACATGCCATCAACGGTCATCTTTTTCTGAACAACGGCTTGGTATATCGGAACAGTACCAAGGGGCAAGGAGCAAGCGGCAAGGATAGTTTTTCGGATATTTGTTAGATCTCCGCCCGTAGACAGGTCCATAACTGTATCGGCTTTTGCATCAATGCAAACTTTGAGTTTTTTTAATTCCTCATCTATATTTGGAAAATCAGCGGAAGTCCCAATATTTGCATTTATTTTTGTCCTCAACCCTTTTCCTATGCCTACGCCGGAGTTTACCCCGAGCGCAGTCGAGGGACCTATGCCTTTTTTATGGAGAGGATTGAAAGGAATTGCGATTGTCCCATTTGTTAAGCCTTTTAATATCGCATCGATAGGAACATTTTCAGAACGAGCAACTGATCTTATTTGAGGGGTAATATTCCCTTTTATTGCGGATTGTCTTTGCGTCATTTATGATTGGTATTCTTTCTGCTCTTCGGGCGCTTTTGCTTCTTTTGCGAGTTTTAACGCCGTTTCAACGGCTTCTTTTGGAGAATTAACGTAATGGACTTCTTTGTCCATTTGGCCGCTATGGTGGATAAATTGCCAAGTTTTAAGCCCGACGACAGGAATTTTGTAACCCAAAGCAAAAGCTATTTCAGAAAGTGTTCCATGGCTGCCGCCAACGGCAATTACCGCATGCCCTGACTTTACGACTAATTTATTTCTAGCATATCCAATTCCTGTAACGATCGGGTAATCGATATAAGGATTTGCGTCCTCACGCCTGCTGCCCGGCAAAATTCCGATCGTTGTTCCCCCTGCAGATTTTGCACCTTTACATGCAGATTCCATAACGCCTTTTAATGCGCCGCAGACAAGGACTGCTCCTGCTTTTCCTATTGCAAATCCAACTTCTTCGGCAAGTTTTGCGATATTCGGCGACGCATGGCTTTCGCCGATGACCGAAATGAATATTTTTTTATCTGGCATATTTCACTCCTAGCTTATTTCTTTAATAAAATCTTTCACTAAAGGAAGATATTTAGGAAAATTAGAATAAATCTCATCGGCCATCGCTTCATTGTACATGTGAGTTGTCTTATTTCTTGTATCAAGCATATCTAGCCAAACCATATCCCTTCCGATAATTCCGTTTTGAAATGCAGCTTTAATCACATCTTTTGGCGAATAAAGCTCTTTTACTCCTTTTTCTTCAAGTATCGCTTTCATTGTTTTCCAAGCCAGTTCAAAAGTAAATTCAAAACGCTTTATAGCCGAATCGCGGACGACAGGATCTTTTTTTTCGCGCATTATTTCCTTGAACCTTTCTGCCGCTTTTTTAAGTTGTTTAACAAGTTCATCCCTTTTACTGTTCATAGATCACCTCGAAATGTTGGAGTGCTACATCTTTAAAATCATCCGAAACCGTTTTAAAATCAACGAAATCAAATTTATTCAGGGTCCTAATGCTTTCAAGATCAGCCTGGACATCAAGTTTTTCCGCGGCTGAAAGCTTTTTTTTTGCCTCTATCCCGATATCAATATCCGATTTTGCAGTTGCATTGCCGCTTGCCCGTGAACCAAAAAAGAAAATCTTATAGTGATCAGCTTTTATGTTCTTCTTAATGATTTCAATAATTTTTTCTTTGATCCTTTGATGTTCTTGGTCCATACTTTTTGCAATTATATCATATTTTTGATAGAATCTTTAAAACATGGCGCAAACGATAACACAAAAAATATTAGCCAAACACGCAGGGTTAAAGACCGTTGGACCAGGGCAACTGATCAACTGCAAAGTCGATCTAGTACTTGGAAATGATATCACCGCCCCTCCGGCTATAAATGAATTTGAAAAGATCGGGGTCACAAAAGTTTTCGATAAAAAGAAGATATATCTTGTACCCGACCATTTCGCTCCCGCAAAAGATATCAAATCCGCGCAACAGATAAAAATGATGCGCGAATTTGCCCATAAATACGGCATCGTAAATTTCTTCGATATCGGCTGTATGGGAATTGAACACGCGCTCCTTCCTGAAATGGGCGCAATTAAAGCAGGCGATCTTGTCATCGGCGCCGATTCGCACACATGCACTTACGGCGCGCTGGGAGCATTTTCAACAGGCGTCGGATCAACCGATATGGCATCCGCAATGGCAACAGGTGAAGTCTGGTTCAAAGTCCCGGAACAACTAAAATTCATCTTCCGCGGAAAACTTCAAAAATGGGTTGAGCCCAAAGACCTTATACTCTATACGATTGGACAGATCGGCGTCGATGGCGCCCGATACATGTCCATGGAATTTACAGGCCCTGTGATCGATAAAATGTCTGTTGAAGGCAGATTGACGATGGCTAATATGGCGATCGAAGCCGGCGCCAAGAACGGGATCTTCGCTCCCGACAAGAAAGTTGTCGAATATTTAAAAAATAAAATATCGAACATTAATTTGTCATTTATCATTAGACATTTGTCATTACTACGATCGGACGCCGATGCAAAATATGCAAACATTTTTGATTGGGATGTTGCAAAGATCGAGCCGCAGGTCGCATTCCCCCATCTTCCAAGCAATACTCATCCGGTAAGCAAATGCAAACATATCAAACTCAACCAATCGGTGATCGGTTCATGTACAAATGGCCGCATCGAAGATATGCGTATCGCGGCAAAGATCCTTAAAGGCAAGAAAGTCCATCCAGACCTTAGATTAATTATTCTTCCAGCAACCCAGAATATTGAACTTCAGATGATAAAAGAAGGTTTGATGGAGATATTTATAAAAGCAGGAGCGGCAGTCTCTACCCCTACTTGCGGCCCTTGCCTTGGCGGACATATGGGAATTTTAGCCGAAGGCGAAAGATCAATTGCCACGACTAACAGGAATTTTGTTGGCAGAATGGGACATCCAAAATCGGAAGTTTATCTGTCAAACGTTGCGGTCGCCGCGGCATCGGCTGTTGCCGGAAGAATTATTAGTCCGGAGGTTTTATAAAATGAAAGGCAGTGCTTGGAAATTCGGGAATAATATCGATACAGATATGATCATTCCCGCTCGTTATTTAAATACATCGGATCCAGCCGAGCTTGCAAAACACTGCATGGAAGATGCCGATCCAACTTTTGTCAATAAAGTAAAGCTCGGTGATTTCATTGTTGGCGGAGAGAACTTCGGATGCGGATCATCAAGAGAACACGCACCGATCGCAATCAAAGCCGTTGGAGTTTCCGCGGTTATCGCGAAATCATTTGCCAGGATATTTTACAGAAACGCCATAAATATCGGGCTTCCGATCTTGGAATCGGTTGAAGCTGCGGAACAAATCAAAGAAGGCGACGAAATCGAAGTTGAATTATCCACGGGTACTATCAAAAACCTGTCATCGGGAAAGTATTACAAAGCGCAGCCTTTTCCGGAATTTATGCAGAAGATTATCGACAAAGGCGGCCTCATCAACTACTTGAGATCAAAGGCGAAGAACTAACCTGCGAGTAAACCCTGCCTGCCGGCAGGCACGGCTCGCGGTTAGAATTATTTCATAACCGCGGCGTTAAGCCGCAGGTGAATGAGTTCATCGCCGTCCCATTTGTAAACCAAACGCTTTCTTTTATTTCCCAACTTCTTCTCAAGCGCGTATTTTACGATCAGGGGAAAAGAAACAGATGGTTCAATAAAAGCCATTGCGCGAGTAGCGGTTTTGTTTATCTTGCCCCAAGAAGTGGCTTCCTTAAGTGTTGAACCCGAAAGCCCGCCCCAATGAGGCGAATCGGCAGTTACTTGAAGCGCATATTTATGCCCCTGCGAATAATTGCCAAAAATATAGCTCATAACGACCGAATCATTGATAAAGTTCTTGGGAACGCCGCCGGCAACATAGAATGCCGCGGTTTTCTTGCTTTTGACGACTATTTGAGTTAATTCATAATTATCGCGGATTGCATCTAATATTATACCAGCATTTCCTGTTTTTTTCTGCCAATAATAATGTTCCGTCAAGCCAATTCCTATTGAGCTATCGTTCAATGCGGGGCAAAATATCGGGATCCCTCTTTTTCTGGCGGTTACAAGAATTGATTGGTCGTCTTTTACAGTTTCGCTCAATAGAGAAAGGAATTCACGGCTTGAATACCTTTTTGGAGGCAGATTGCACGCGAATTTCGCAATATGAGAATCCACTTCCGCGAATTTTTCTTCATCAACATAAGTATCGTATATCCTGTCGATATATAAGTCGCGCAAGGCCGAATCGTCCGCATCGGGAGTTCCTTTATAATGATTATGGCCCAAAGCTTGATAATAATCCTGGTACATAATGGCACCGGTTGAAACTATCGCATCGACGAGGTTGTACTCGATCATATCTCTAATTACTTTTCTAAGCCCTGCGGCAATTAAAGGTCCGGCCAAGCCTAATATGATCGTAGGCCTTTCTTTATCTTTTAGCATTGCCTCGAACACCGATGCGCATTCGCCAAGATTTCGCGCTTGTATGGAAGCATTTTTGAACTGGCTTAATAGATCCGACACCGAATTCGACTTAAGTAGATCGATCTGCAAAACTGGGGTCTTTAATATTTTTTTCTTTTTGGACTTTGACCTTTGATCTTTGAGTTTTAACTTATAGTAGCCCATTTCATTTTGCATTTTATAACCTTTGATATTTGGGAAACCTGCGAATAAATTCACCCTTCGCAGTAGCACTGCTACGGAGAACGAGCTTCGCGGTTTCCAACTTTATTTTATCCGCGACGTTCAGTCGTAGGATACTAAAGAAATAATAGAACTTTTTCTCCCATATCTTTTGTTCCCAATCGTTTTTTTGGATCGTCCGAATCAGAAAAAAGATCTCCCGTCCTGTAGCCATCGGATAAAACCTTATTAACAGCATGTTCAATTGCATCAGCGCCTTTAATGGCTCCAATATGACGAAGCATTAATGCGGCAGTCAATATCCTGCCAAGAGGGTTGGCCTTGTCCTGACCTGCCAGAGTTGGGGCAGTTCCTGCCCCGCTTTCGAACATCGCGGCGCCTGTATCAGGGTTTATCGATGAACTAGCCATTAGTCCCATGCTTCCCATGGCTGAAGCGGCACCATCCGATAGAATGTCGCCATGCTCGTTGCCGCAGGCAATAACACCATTGAGTTTGGCTGGTGTAAAAAGAAGCGCGTTGGCTGAATCAACCAACTGATGAGTCAATGGAACATCAGGAAATTCCTTTTGTCCGATCTCTGTTGCGATCTTTCTCCAATAATCATATCTAGGCATGACGTTTGCCTTATCAATTGAGATCAATGGAAGTTTTAGCATTAAGGCATACGTAAAAGCGGCGCGCATATATTTCTCGATCGTGTTCTTTTTATAATACGCCAGGTCCGTAACAATTTCTTCTGACCCATTTACATCTTTCTTGAGTTTTACGCCTATCTTATTTCGAACATTTTCGGGTATGTCATTCATTAGATCGACATTTCCAAAATAACTGTCTTCCAGCAAGAACCGGATCCATATCTGCTTAATGCCCTCGTCGGGGATCCTATCCGGTTTGATGTTTGAAAGATTAGCCAAAGCTTTATAATAGATGATCGGCCTGAAATTAAGAAGAAGCCCCATCTTCTTTCGTAATGCAAGAAGAACCTTTGATTCGGGCTTCATTTCAGGATATTTTGCGCCGATCGTCGAATCGTTCGCGAAGTCGCCCACCCCGCCAAAAAAGATCAAACCAAGTTCAATCGCTTTTATTAATGAATCTTCGGGTAAAGTGTCTTTGTGTTTTTGGTAAGCATTCCAGCCCATTGGGGTTTCGACAAATTCAATATTGATATTATCAAGCTTTGCAGCAGCAATAGCAATTTTTACGGCTTGGGCCATCATTTCTGGCCCAGAACCATCCCCCATTACAAGCGCGATTTTAACTGTTCCCATATGCTGTAATTATACAACTAAAATACAGAATTATTAAATGAAATTTACGCCCCAAATCAAAGATATTTAAATCGCGATTTTGATAATGATTATCATTGAGACTAGTTAGGAACCTGCGAGTAAACCCTGCCTGCCGGCAGGCACGGCTCGCGGTTCCTAAAATCTACGAGGAAACCGCGATGCTTGTCCCGATTCCCACATCGGGATTTAGTCGCTGGTTTCCGAGTTGCTAACTGGTCTCATCATTATCAATTGCATGATTTGAACAAATAAATCCTAAACCCTTAAGATAAGCCTTTTTTCTAGCTCATAAATATTAAAGCGGATGGATTTAAAAGTTTTCCCGATACTTGGATCGACCAATTTACCGAATTCTTCAAGCACCCTTATCGCCTCTTCGGCCCGTTTTATATTTGATTTAAAAACGCTTTTTAAAGTGCTTCTTTTCCCTTCTTCTTTTGTATAAAGCTTTCCGCCGACATCAGTTAATGAATTTCTAGCTCTTAGCAATTCTTTGCGCGGAAGTTTGCCAGTGGCCTTTTTAAGTTGATTTCTTAACGATTTAATGGTCAGAGTTGCTTTTTTGTCATCCAAAATAAATCGAGCGAATTCTTCAGTAACGCGTAATCCCTCCATCGCCCTATTTACGTTCGCATCTAGAATTCTGTATATTTTTAATTTGTCATTTGTCATTTGAAATTTGTTATTACCGTCATGGCATGACGGTTGTGACCCACTGCTTGGGTTCGACCCTGATATTGTGAACCGACATTCCCCAATGAAGATGGGGACCAGATGATATCCCCGTATTTCCGGATAATCCCAAAAGATCGCCGGTTGATACTTCCTGTCCCACTTTTGCAAGCACTTTTGAAAAATGGAAATAAAGAGTATTAACGCCTTGGCCATGATCTATTACAACTGTCCCTCCAAATGCTTTCAAGAAGTCCGCAAAAACAACTATTCCACTGTTTGGCGCCAATATTCTGGTCCCTGCCGCCGCTCTCATATCCCAGCCCCGATGCCGGCTTCGGGGCTTGTTGTTTACAAATTCTCTGGTACCGAACGGCATAGTTGTTATCCCGGGAACAGGTTTTGCAAACAGGCCATCCCACAATTTTTTTGGGCTTTCTTTTGTCAATAAAGCTTCGATCGACGCCCATTCATTGTTCACGATCGAGGGAGCTCGCAGTTTGCTTTTGCTTGGCTTCAGGAAAAATTTCTCTATGGGGTATTTGAACTGGCTGACATAGATCGATGAATCAAAAGTTTCCGTTTCCCCGTTCTTTAAATACGCCTCTACATTGACAGGATATACGCCGATCTTTTCTTCCGGCATGGTCCCTACTATCGCTCTTAATCCGTCTTCGTATTGGTACAATTTGTAAGCGCGGCCGTTGAATTTTACTATCCCGCTTTCAACTTCAGGGCTGCCTGAAACAAAGACTATAAAACATCTGCCTTGGAATACTTCAGAATGCGCGACGACGTTTAGGGTGGCAGATGAAGGAAATGCACAAAGTGAAAGAAAAAAGATTATAGACCAGCGGCTAAATCCCGATGTGGGAATCGGGACAAGCGTCGCGGTTATTAAACTTTTGGAACCGCGAGCCGTGCCTGCCGGCAGGCAGGGTTTACTCGCAGGTTCCACTATTTTATCTCCTTAACGGAATTCCCTTCACCAACTTTTACGATCTTTGGCTTGTGAGTTTTTATTTCATCGGGTGTCAGAAGAGCATAAGCTAAAATAATTACTTTATCCCCTACTGCGCCAAGCTTTGCGGCAGGGCCTCGCAAACCGATCTCCTCTTTTTCCCCTTTGATAGTATAGGTTTCCAGCCTGTGGCCATTAGTAAAATTAAGGACCGCGACCTTTTCGCCAATAAATAATCCGGCTGCGTCCAATAATTTTGGATCGACTGCAATACTTCCTTCATAGTTTATTTCACTCGAGGTAACGGTCGCCATATGGAGTTTTGACTTTAACATTGAGATAAGCATAATAAGATTATATCATAGGGCTTCGCGAGGATTAAGAGTAGTACCCTTTGGGAGCAAGTTTCCGCGCCTTACAAGAGACCTATTGCTTATTACGCAATTTTCTTCGATAGTAACATCTTCTTCGATGCGGCACCAATTTCCGATTATGCTCTTTTTGACGCTTGTTCCCTTTGAAATATAAGAATCGGACCAAATAGAGCTTTCAGAAATATTCACTCCCACACCTATCACGCACATATCGCCAACGATCGCATCTTTGAGTATGACATCCTTTCTTATCTCACAGCGATCACCGATAATTACACATCCCTCGAATTTAACGGATGGATCGATCCTGCAATGCTTGCCGACCCAAACGCAAGACGACACTTTTTTTCCCGGTATCAGGGTGCGAACCCTTCCCTGCATCGCATCATGATTTGCCCTCATGTATGCGGAAATTGTGCCGACATCGGACCAATATTCGACCATCCTATATCCAAAGATCGGGATCCCTTGTTCGATCAAAATAGGGAAAAGTTCTTTCCCGAAATCATAGAATTTATCTTTTGGGATCAGGTCCAGTATCTCGGGCTCAAAAACATAAATGCCTGTATTTACCAAATTGCCCGAAACTTCATGAGCCTTTGGTTTCTCCTTGAACTGCAAGATTTCTCCGTTCCCTCCTACTTCAACAACACCAAAGCCTTCTATATCATCGACCGGACATAGAGCCAATGTCGCTTTGGACTTTTTCTTTTTATGGAATTCGATCAATTTCCTTAGGTTTATATCGGTTAAAGCGTCGGACGAAAGTACGACAAAAGTGCCGTCGATCTGTGCTATGTCGCAAGCCATTCGTTTTACTCCGCCCGCCGTTCCCATCAGCGTTTCTTCGTAAGAATAATTAAGATCAATCCCGTAATTATTGCCGTCGGAGAAATAATTCATTATCTGTTCTGGATGATAATGTATGTTAGCAACGATCTGCCTTATGCCATGCCTGCGGAGAAGCTCGATGTTATGTCGCATTGTGGGCTTATTGACTATCGGGACCATTGGTTTTGGTATCGCCAAAGTTAAAGGCTCAAGTCTTGTTCCGTAACCTGCAGCCATAATGAGAGCTGTTTTAACCATTATTTTTCGATCTTTCCGATTCTTCTTTTGTGGCGGGGATCATCGGTGAATGGTGTTGCAAGAAATGCGGCCACTATCTTTTTCGCGTTTTCAAGATCGACATATCTTCCGCCCAAAGCCAAAACATTGCAGTTGCCGTGCTCACGGCTTTGACGAGCTATTTCAACGCTTTGTGCGTTTACGGCCCTTATTCCTGGGACTTTGTTCGCGACAATTGTGACCCCGACACCGGATCCGCAAAAAAGAACGCCAAAATCAAATTCTTTCGCGGCTACGGCTTTCGCGGCGGGATACGCAAAATCTGGATAATCACAAGATTCCATGGAATTTGTCCCGAAATCTTTTACTTCGTGCTTTTGTTCCAACAAAAAGCTCTTGATCTTTTCTTTTAGTTCAAAGCCGCCGTGATCGGACCCAATTGCTATTTTCATTTTGACACCCTGCCTGCCGGCAGGCAAGGCATTAAAGCCTTCATTTCGGAAACCGCTTGCTTCATGCCGACAATAACCGACCGTGCAACTACGCTGAATCCGATATTTAATTCTTCGATCCCAGAAAGAACCACGATCTTTGGAGTATTATTGTAATCAAGGCCATGGCCTGCATTTATTTTAAGGCCGATCCATTGGGCTTTCTCGATCATACTCGATATTTTTCCAAGTTCTTGGGCGCGTTTAGTTTCAGTTTTGGCGTTAGCAAAAGCCCCTGTGTGGATCTCAATAAAATAAGCGCCAAGGACGGCGGCTTCCTCGATCTGCTCTTTGATCGGATCGATGAAAAGGCTAACTTTGATCCCCTTTCCCTGCAATTTATCGACAACGGGCTTTAGTTTCTTTCTGTTGCGTACGACATCCAAACCGCCTTCGGTCGTCAATTCTTTTCTCTTTTCCGGAACCAGCGTTACATAATCAGGTTTGATATTTAATGCAAAATCGACCATTTCGGGGGTTGCGGCCATTTCGAGATCAAGGCGCGTATTTAATGCTCGAAGCCTTTTAACATCATCGTCCTGGATATGCCGTCTGTCTTCGCGAAGATGGCAAACAATGCCGTCAGCTCCGCCCTCGATGGCTTGAATTGCGGCAACAACTGGATCGGGAAATTTATCAAGGCGAGCTTGCCTCAATGTTGCGATATGGTCGACATTTACTCCCAGTTTCATACTTTCATTATAACAAATCATGTTATAATAATCGACCATGATTAAGAAAATCTCTGCAATACTTATAATTGCTCTGCTTGCATCTCCATGTAACGCGATCACAAAAGCAAAAATCAATCAGCTTGGCATCAGATTAACAAAGCTTGCCGCCCCATACCAAAACAAAGTCGGCGTATGCATAATCGACCTGAAAACCGGCTTAAAGCTTACTATTAACGGCAAGATGCTGTTCCCGGCGGCTTCCGTCGCCAAAGTCCCTGTTATGGCTGCGGCATACCACATTTCAGAGGCAGGATCAATCGAGCTTTCCGAAAAATTATTATTCACTGAAAAAGACAAGCTCGGCGGGTCCGGCGTCCTCCAATGGATGAAAGGGAACCGCGAATACACATTGAAGAACCTTATCCGCTTAATGATAGTCCTATCGGACAATACCGCGACAAAAATGGTTATCGACCGCTTAGGCACAAATGAAGTCAACAGTTACATAAAAAATGCCGGCCTTAATAATACAAATATTGTTGATGCAACCTGCCTGAATGAAAAGCCAAACCCCGATATGAACATGACAACACCCGAAGATATGGCGATAATGATGGTCATCCTGCAATCAAATAAGTTTACAAAACAATCGCGCAATGAAATGCTTGATTTCATGAAAAAGCAAAGATATAGATGGGGGATTTGGAAAGGCGTGCCGCGCGGGATAGTTGTTGCTGATAAAACAGGGAATGTTGAAGGCGTGTTAAATGATGTTGGGATCGTCTACAAGAAAAAAGGTTCATATGTGATCTCTATATTCACGAACGGCTTTAAAAAGAAAAGGGACGCGAGAAAGATAATAAATAAGATCTCGGAGATAACATATGGATTTTCAAACTAAAGAAAAACAGCTGGAATTGCGCTTGAAGAGCCTTGGCATCGGCAAAAATGATGTCGCCCAAAAATTTATTCGCTCAAGCGGTAAAGGCGGCCAAAACGTCAATAAAGTATCAACCGCAGTTTACCTAAAACATATCCCATCCGGTATTGAAGTCAAGATGTCGCAAGAACGCTCACAAGCGCTGAACCGATTCCTTGCATGGAGACTATTAGCCGACAAGATAGAAGAAAAGATATTGGGGTTAAAAAGCAAGCATAGGCAGGAGGTCGAAAAAATAAGAAGACAGAAGAGAAAGAGAAGCAGGCGATCGAAAGAGAAGATGCTAAAAAACAAGAAAATGGTTTCGGAGAAGAAGCAGTCAAGAAAAGCACCAAAACTTATTAACAACTCTTAATAATTCTTTTGCGGTAATTGCGGGGAAATGGTTCATGACATTGAAAGTTCTAGTTTGATCTCGCCAATAAGCAGGTCGTTTTCCAGAGGGATCGGTTCTCCGCTTTTTTTCAAGCTTTCAATAAACGCTTCGATAGCTTCCTTAATATTATTCTTTGCCTCTTCAACCGTGTCGCCAAAAGAATGGCCCCCTGCCAAACTTGGGCAATAAACGTGATATCCGCCTTCGATTTCAGGCTCCATAATTACGGTAAAATTATAAGTCATTCAACACCTCAATATAATTATAACACTCGAAATGCGATATTCAACTAAACCTTCTTATGGATCAAAGCAATAGCGTATGCGGAAATGCCTTCTTTGCGTCCTGTAAAGCCCATTTTTTCTTCGGTTTTACCCTTGATATTTATCTTGCCTTCCTCAATATTTAGGATCCTCGCTATGTTCTCTTTTATCTGGTTAACATAAGGCTTGATCTTTGGTTCTTCGCAAACAAGAGTCGTATCAATATTATTAATGAGCATCTCTGATTTTGCCAAGGCTTCTCCAACTTTTGACAGCAAGACAAGGCTAGAAATCCCTTTATATTTTGGATCGGTATCAGGAAAGAAATCACCAATAGCTCCCTCACCCATCGCACCGATCAATGCGTCAATAATTGCATGCAAAAGGACATCGGCATCAGAGTGGCCTAGTAGGCCCTTTTCATTTGGGATCTCAACTCCACCTAAGATAAGCTTACGTCCTGCGGCTAATTTATGCGCATCATATCCAAATCCTATTCGCATATAACCTTCACAAATTTTCTTTTCCCGGCTTGAATGATTTTTTCAGTTGAAAGGTCAATTATCGCTTTTGCATCTTTAACTACTTCGGAATCAACTCTAACTCCGCCTTGCTCTATCAATCGTTTTGCATCCGAATTTGATTGCGCCATTTTTGCTTCAATCAATATCGATAACAGGGTCGACTTTTTTTCTTTTAGTTTAAGGAGTTCTATATCTTCCGGCAGTTTCCCTTTTGAAAACACGGATTCAAATCTTACTTGCGCGGCATCGGCTTCTTTTTTTGAATAGAATCTTGCAACGATAATCTTCGCTAATCGTTTTTTAGCCTCCATAGGATGCATAGCTTTTACTTCATCCATTGGCACATCAGTTAATAATTCATAATATCGAAGCATCAGAACATCGGATACCGACATTATTTTTCCGAATATTTCGGACGGCGGCTCGTTAATGCCGATATAATTGCTAAGAGATTTACTCATTTTTTGCACGCCGTCCAGGCCTTCGAGTATCGGCAAGGTGATGATTACTTGCGCTGGGACATTGTAGCCTCTTTGCAGCTCTCGTCCGACAAGCATATTAAATTTTTGGTCGGTACCGCCGATCTCGACATCATTTTCAAGCTCTACCGAATCATAACCTTGCATTAGAGGATAGAGAAATTCATGAACTGATATTGAATCTCCTTTCTTGAATCTCTTAGAAAAATCATCCCTTTCAAGCATTCTTGCAACATTGTACTTTGCGGCTAAATTGATTGTGTCCTGCAATTTCAACTTCGAAAGCCATGAACTGTTGAAAACCACTTTTGTCTTGTTTTTATCCAATATTTTGAAAATCTGTACAAGATAGGTCCTTGAATTATTCTCAATATCCTCAAAAGAAAGAGGTTTTCTTGTTTCCGATTTCCCTGTGGGATCCCCTATTTGCGCCGTAAAATCCCCGATTATAAAAACAACTTCATGCCCCAAGTCCTGAAGCTGCCTTAATTTGTTAAGCACAACAGTGTGCCCCAAATGTATATCTGGCGCGGATGGGTCGGCGCCGAACTTTATGAGGAGCTTCCTGCCCGACCTTAATTTTTCCAATAGCTCATCTTCTGGTATGATCTCGGCTGTGCCGCGTTTGAATATCTTAAATTGTTCTTCTGCTTCCATCATCTGCATCCGATCTCTTTTAACGCTAGTTTTATTTTACCCGCCGGTATATTGTTTCGAACAGCGGTTTTCCCGATGCCGTTCGGCAATACCAATACAACTTTGCCGTCCATCACTTTTTTATCAAGCGCTAATTTGCCGATTATTAGATCCGCCCTTAATTTGCAAACGACAGGAAGTTTGAATTTTGAAAGGAGGCTTGTTATCCTATTAAGGTCGATCTTGCTCAAAAGCTTCAACCTGCGCGCTAAATGCGCCGAAGCCGCGATCCCTGCCGAAACGGCTTCGCCATGCGTATATTTTGAATAAGAAGTTAAGGATTCAATAGCATGGCCGAATGTATGGCCAAGGTTCAAAATCATACGGAGGCCTGTTCTTTCATATTCGTCGCGCGATACAACATCTGCTTTAATCTTTGCGCATTTAGCGATGATCGTTTCCCAAAATTTCGGGTCAACTACAGGGTTTCTTTCCAATAATCTGAATATCGAAGCATCTTTTATGATGCCGTATTTAACAACCTCGGCAAGACCGGTTTTAATTTCGCGCGGCGGAAGCGTTTTTATAAGTTCGGGATCTATAACCACAAGCTTCGGCTGGTAGAAAGCGCCTATTAAATTTTTGCCTTTTTCATGGTCGACGCCGGTTTTTCCGCCGATCGAAGCGTCAACCTGCGCAAGAAGCGTCGTTGGCACATTGACAAGAGGCAAGCCCCTCATATAGGTCGCGGCAACAAACCCGGCCAGATCGCAGACAACGCCTCCTCCAAAAGCTATAAGGAGGGAATCCCTGTGAATATTTGAAACAACCATCTGGTCGTAAACAGCCGCAGCAGTATAAAGCGTTTTATGTTTTTCGCCGGCGGGAACTTTGATTATTGTTGTCTGGTACTGTTTCAGTATCTCCCTTATTATCGAACCGTAAAGAGAATCCACATTGGTATCCGTGATGAGGAGAATGCTCGAGGATTTGATGTTCTTTATAAGGCCAGCGAGCTTATAAAGCGCCCCGCTCCCAACTAAAACATCGTAGCTTCTTTCTTTCAGGCTAACTTTGACCTTTTGCATATTTGATTATCTCCTCGGCTACGGAATCAACATCTTTTTTTGTGGTATCGATCTTATGATCGGCTGAACTATTATATATTGGATCCCTTTTTTGTAAAATCTCTTTTATTTTTTGGGCTTTCTCCCCATCTTCTAGAAGCGGCCTGTTCTTCATGGAACCTATGCGGCTTAAGATCGTATCAGTTGCGGCAGTTAAGAGGATCACTTTCCCGATCTCATGCAGCAGTTTCACATTTTCTTCCCTTAAAATTATCCCGCCTCCGGTCGCAAGCACAAAATCGTCAAAATCAACCAGGGTCTTCAATGATTCGGTTTCGAGGTCCCTGAAATATTTTTCGCCTTCTTTTTCAAACATTTCGGATATTTTTCTTCCTTCGATTTTTTCGATGAGCTCGTCGGTATCAAGAAAATTGTACCCAAGCCGTGACGCCGCCCTTTTCCCAACCTCCGACTTGCCAACTCCCATGAAACCGATTAGAATGATATTCATGACTTTATTGTTTTTGCCAATCTTAATTCATACGGCTTGAGGTCAAACTTCATTGCTCTTGTTTCATTATTAATGTCATTTGTCAAAAAACTAAACCCATTATTCTTATAAAACTTCAATGTCAGAGAATTGTTATAGGCATCCGCCAGCAGAAATCGGCAACCCGTCTTATTGTTATATATAAACCAATACTTTATAAAATCAATGATCTGGCTGCCAAGTTTTCCTCCCTGATATTTCGCGCAAACCGCCAAACGGCCAATTTTCACAGCAGGGATCTTTTCATGCCGCTTTTGATTTGGGATTTTCCTGTTAAGCTTGTTTGAAGCCTTGATCCCATCATTTAATACCGTAAAATAAGCGGCTATTTCTCTGGAATTTTTGGAGCGAAAAAGATAAGTAACGCCTAGGAGCTCGTGCTGGTATGGCAAAGAATCTTTTAGCAAAAATTCATTCAAATCCGGGTCGCCACAGTCAAATTCGTTATCGTTTAAATATGAGGAGATTCTCTCGCGAAATAGTTCATCGATATGCATTTTTAAGATCAGCGGTATTCCTTTCAATTATTTCAAAAATCTTCTTGCCGCGCAAAACATCCTCTTTAGTTACGTTTTCCATTTTTGGATAACTAACTTCTTTGAGAAATTTTTCCGCTTCTTTCCCCTTTAAATCAGGAGTTGGTGCAATCGGTTTCGCCATCTTTATCCCTCCGCACAATATATTGAATAAATGATGAGATGATTTCAGTTGACGCATCTTAGTATGGCATTGGCACGCCATATTGTCAACAATCCAAGCAAAGAAAGTGCCCCCGATCCGGATCGAACGGACGACCTAGCGTTTAGGAAACGCTCGCTCTATCCAACTGAGCTACGGGGGCACGCAATTTTACTTTTTGACATCGTTTATATATTTTTCGACCGCTTGGGTAATCGTTTTTCCAATGTCTGCGTATTTTTTCACAAAAGATGGAGCGTTCTTGTATATCCCAAGCATGTCGTACGAAACCAATACTTGACCGTCGCATTTACTGCCGGCACCGATACCAATGACCGGTATCTTAAGCGACTTTGCGATCTTTGCAGCGAGATCTTCCGGCACCATCTCAAGGATGAGCGCAAAACATCCGGTTTTCTCCAATGCCTTTGCATCTTTAATGATTTTTAGTTTTGATTTATGATCTTTACCCTGGACCTTGTATCCCAAAATATTGACAGATTGCGGAGTAAAACCTAAATGTCCCATAACAGGGATGCCCGCTTTAATGATCTTCTTGATCGCGCTTTTATAATTGACCCCTTCAACCTTTACCGCGTTCGCTCCGGATTTAATAAGATCTACCGCATTTGAAACTGCTTCTTCATCATTTTTTTGAAAAGTCCCGAACGGCATATCGGATACAACCATTGCCCGATTAACCGCGCGGGAAACCGCCTGTGTGTGGATTATCATTTCGATCAAGGTCACAGGAAGAGTGTTTTTATAGCCGAGCATGACATTGCCAAGCGAATCCCCGACCAGAATAATATCGATATTTGATCCGTCCAAGATCTTAGCTATCGCCGAATCATAAGCCGTTAGCATTGCTATTTTTTTGCCAAGTTTTTTTGAGGAGATAAGTGAATTACTGGTTATTTTTTCTTTTTGGGCCATGGGAGTCCTATTTCGATCTTTGAGAATTGTTCGCGATATAAAGAGAAAAGTTTTTCTTCAAGCATTTCGCGGGTCAAGAAGCGCGTCAAATATCCTTCTTCCGCGATCGACAAAGTTCCCGTGCTTTCGGATATGACGATAACTATCGCATCGGTAAGCTCGGTCAAACCTACGGCCGCCCTGTGCCTGGTCCCAAGCCTTTTATCGAGGAGTTTTGATTCCGACAGAGGCAGCAGGCAACCCGCCGAAAGTATCCTGTCGCCCATAATGATCACGGCGCCATCGTGCAATGGCGAAGCGTGGTTGAAAACAGAAACCAACAATTCTGAAGAAAGAACCGCATCAAGCTTTGTGCCTGATTCCAAATATTCATTGAGGCCGGTGTTCCTTTCAAGGACGATCAAGGCGCCGGTTTTTTCGTCCGCAAGCTGCTCTATTCCGCGCACCAATGTGCGGATGAACCATGAAGATGGCTTCTGGACAAAACCAAATCTGGAAAAAATGCGTCCGCGGCCAAGCTGTTCTAGGGCTCTGCGCAGTTCCGGCTGGAAAACAATGATCAGTACAACAAGGATCGCCGCGGCGAATTTTTCAAACAGCCAATTTATCGTATAAAGTCCCAGTAGTTTTGCGCTGATATAAACCATCAAGAGGACGATTATCCCGCGCAGGAGGTTGACGGCCTTGGTCCCGCGAAGCCAAATCAAGATATAATACAAAAATACCGCGACAGCAATGATATCAAAAACATCGAGAGCAAACCTAATGTACGCCATTGTAATCCTTCTCCCGCCTAAGCCGGCAGAATATCATTTTGGACCAATTCATCATATGATTCCCTTTTAACAATCAAAGTCCCGGAACCATTATTAACCAAAACCATGGCCGGCCGCGGGACGCGATTATAATTGCTTGCCATGGAATAGCAGTACGCTCCGGTACAAAAGACCGCCAAAATATCGTTTGCTTCCGATCTTTGGAGATCATAATCGATAATGAGTTTGTCTCCAGATTCGCAAAATCTTCCGGCTACGGTCACTTTCTCTGTTTTTTTATCGTTTGCTTTATTGGCGATCGTTGCTTCGTATTTTGCCTGATAAAGGATCGGCCTCGGATTATCGGACATTCCGCCATCAACAGCAACATATTTCCTTATACCTGTAATTTCTTTAACAGAACCGATCTTATAAAGTGTAACTCCCGCATTACCGACAATAGATCTTCCAGGTTCTAGAACAAGTTTTGGCTCTAAAAGATCTTCTTTAGCCAGATTTGTTTTTAATCTATCAACGATCTCTTTTGCGAAAGAATCAACAGAAGTTACATCATCGGCTCCCGAATAATCGATGCCGAGGCCGCCGCCGATATTTATTTCTTCAACCCTTATCTGCACAGCCTTAAATATCTGCGAAGCAATATCAGTCAAAACATCGATCTCTGCAAGGAAAGGCTTAACATCGAATATTTGCGATCCAATATGCGCGTGAAGCCCGACAAAATCGACAAAATTCATTTTTTGGGTCAGTTTAACCGCATCGACGATATTTTCTTTTGCCATGCCGAACTTCGAATCGATCTGTCCCGTTTGAATAAATTCATGGGTGTGGGCGTCAATTCCGGGATTCACCCTGAACAATATCTTGGTCTTCTTTTTTAATTTTTCAGTTATTTTATCTAGGTTTACCAGTTCTTGCAGGTTATCAACAACGATCCTTCCAATACCGGCTTCGATCGCTTCTTCAAGTTCTTTTTCGGGCTTATTGTTGCCATGGAAGTAAATATTCGATAAATTGCAGCCGGCATTCCGCGCCGTAAAGAATTCCCCTCCCGATGAAACATCAACGCCTAAACCTTCATCATTTATTATCCTCAACAAAGCTGTCGTGCAAAGAGCTTTGCTGGCATAAATGATCAAAGTATTTTGATATCTGTCTTTAAATGCAGTCCGGTACTCTCTGCATTTTCCTCTTAAAGTCACTTCATCGATCACATACAATGGGGTGCCGAATTCCGATGCCAGATCGACGCAATCGCACCCTCCGACCTCGAAATGGCCCTTTGCATTTATTTTAGATGTTATCGGCTGGTTCATTTTTTTTCTCTCAATAATTTATACTCGAGCGAATCAACCAAAGCCAAATATGAAGCCTCAACGACATTGGTCGAAACGCCGACCGTTCCCCAGCATTTGCTGTCATCGCATGATTCGATTATAACCCTAACTCTGGCGGCAGTCCCCGCCTTTGAATCAAGCACGCGGACTTTATAATCGGCCAGTTTGATTGTTTTAATAGCCGGATAAATATCTTCAAGAACCTTTCTCAATGCGCCATCCAAAGCGTTGATCGGGCCGTCGCCTATCGCTTTTGATTCGTAAGTTTTGCCTTTAACAATAATCTTAATATTAGCATTCACGATAAAATTTTCTTCCGTATTCTGGACAATTTCAATCGAATACTTTTGCAGTTCAAAAGAAGGCCTATGCAAGCCGAAAGATCGCTTGAGAAGCAATTCGAAACTTGCTTCACCCTCTTCAAATTGATAACCTTCATGCTCCAATTGTTTTAATTTCTTAATGATATCTTTAGCGCTTGCGGAATCTCTATCAATATCGACTCCGTATTCTTTTGCTTTAAAAAGAAGATTTGAAATGCCGGAAAGCTCGGACACTGTTGCTCTGCGCTCATTTCCAACCGATTCCGGAGCAATATGTTCGTATGTCCCGGGATTTTTTAGCACCGCAGAAACATGTATCCCGCCTTTGTGGGCGAACGCGGACCTGCCGACAAATGGCTGATGTGCCGATTGGGGAAGGTTTGCTATTTCTGAAACATGTCTTGAGAGTTCGGTCAAACTGTTTAAGTTTTTCCCTGCGGAACAGTCGAACTTCATCTTGAGATTGATGATCGGGATTATCGAGCAAAGGTTTGCATTCCCGCACCTTTCCCCATAGCCATTAATAGTTCCCTGTACCTGATTTGCTCCGCAATATACCGCCATTCCCGAAACAGAAACAGCACATTCCGAATCATTATGCGCATGTATGCCAATAGGCGCTATTAATTTCGTTTTTATTTCATTGATTATCTTTTGGGCCTCAAATGCAAGCGTCCCGCCGTTCGTATCGCAAAGGCATAAAACATCCGCTCCGGCCTCTTCTGCCGTTTTTAAACACTTTAAGGCGTATGACGGATTCTTCTTATAGCCATCAAAGAAATGTTCGGCATCAAAAACAACTTCTTTGCCTTTAGATTTTATATAAGCGATAGTATCTTTTATCATCAAAAGATTTTCATCAAGCGACACTTTTAGAGCTTCGGCAACGTGAAAGTCCCATGTTTTACCGAAGATCGCGACAACAGGAGTCCCAGCTTCGATAAGTGTTGCAATGTTTTTGTCGTCTTCGACCTTGATATTTCCGCGCCTTGTCGAGGAGAATGCGGATAGTTTGGCGTGCTTAAGTTTTAGGTCTTTTGCTTTCTTGAAAAATTCGATATCCTTGGGATTGCTCCCCGGCCAGCCGCCTTCGATATAGTCGATCCCAAATCCATCAAGCAGATAGGTGATTTTTAGCTTGTCTTCCACGGAAAACGATATGCCCTCTGTTTGTGCGCCATCGCGGAGGGTAGTATCGTATATTGATATTTTTGGCATATTTTGAAATTATATCAGCTATTGCAATCGTCTTCAATGAAGAAAATAGCCCTCACCCAACTATTTGTTTTATATAAACAAATTGAAAATCCACCCTCTCCCACAGGGAGAGGGGTTGCAAGAAATACGTTTTCAATTATAATGAAACTGGGTGAGGGCTATTCACAATGATAAAAAAAGTTATTATATATTTAATAATACTGTCAGTTCCAGCATTTGCTTCTGGCCTTATAAAGATCGAACAGGTCCAAGACCCTGTAACTTTAAGGTCAGCCGATGCTGTCCAAGGCGAAGTCCTTGTCAAATTCAAACCTGCAATTTCCACAAAATCAATTTCAGCTTTAAGCTTGAATGTATTGGAAGTTTCGCTAAGCACTCAAGTTTATAAACTTGCGGTCCCACCGGGAAGAACCATATCGGAATATTTGACGGAGCTATCAAACGATAAGAATATAATTTATGCTGAACCAAACTATATTATCCGCGCCCATGCAACGACGCCGAATGATACTTCTTACGACTTACAATGGAATCTCCCGTTGATCAAAGCTCCGGAAGGTTGGGACATATCAACCGGAGATGCGACAGTTGTAATCGCAGATATCGATTCAGGGTGCGATACGACCCATCCGGACCTGTCGGACAAGATCACAAGCAATAGCAAAAATTTTCAAGGAGCCGGAAGCTCGATAACAGATCTTAACAGCCATGGGACCCATACCGCGGGAATATTGGCCGCAGTTACAAATAATAGTGTTGGGGTCGCTGGCGTCGCTTGGAATTGCAAGATCATGGTATTGAGAATGCTTGATGCCGCGGGGACCGGTGAAGTTTTCGATTTTAATAATGCTGTGGTCTATGCGGCAGACAAAGGGGCTAAAGTCATCAACATGAGTTTGGGGACTTTGAATTTTTCCCAAAGTATGGCGGATGCGGTAGCATATGCGTACGGCAAAAATTGCGCAATGTTTTCATCGAGCGGCAACGAATCTTCTTTAACTGTTGATTATCCCGCAAAATTAGCAGGTGTAATTGCAGTAAGCGCAGTCGATAAAAATAAAAATATCACGCCATATTCAAACAGCGGGCCGGAAATTTCGGTTTGCGCGCCGGGGGGAACATCCGATAGTGCAATTTACAGCACGATACCAAGCAGTACGTACGGATATAAATATGGCACTTCAATGGCCGCACCGCTTGTTTCAGGATTGGCCGCGCTTTTATTTTCAAAATTCCCAAGCATCACCCGCGACCAGGTTTATTACAGGATAACGTCCGAAGCTGAAGACCTTGGGACTGCCGGAAAAGACAATTTTTACGGCTATGGGATAATAAATATTGTAGAAACACTTGGAGATATTATTGCCCCCACGGTAGAAGTTATTTCGCCAGCCGGCGGGGAAAGGATGACAATGGGTGGGGCATTGAATATTAGGTGGAGCGCATCGGATACGGGCATCGGATTATCGGCAACGCCTATTGCATTATATTATTCTTTGGATAACGGCGCATCATATTCAACTATAGCGGCCGCAAGTTCAAACAGCGGAACTTATAGTTTTACACTTCCACAAACTCCTACAGCTGAAGCAAAGATAAAAATTTCTGTGGCCGACCTTAGCGGCAATATCGCGACCGCGGAATCTAAATCTTTTACGATCCTTAATCTTGCAGCAGGAATATATCCATACCCTATCCCCGCAAGAAATCATGAAAGCATCTATTTCCTCGGAGCCTCCGGCGGAGACACCTTAAGGATCTTCGATGCAAACGGAGATACTGTAAGGACAATTTATAATGCCTCCGACCCGCAGATCGTTTGGGACCAAAAAAACAGCGATGGCTCATACTGTTCGCCGGGCATCTATTTCTATGTCATATCTTCATCCACAAGTAAAAAGACAGGAAAGCTTATAATATTAAAATGACAAACCACGTTACCCGTTACGCGTTACTAATAATTGGATTTTGGATTTTGCATATTCCTTGTTTTGCGGCAGGAAGCGAGGGTTTTGCGTTTACGAAAATACCTCAAGGCGTGAAAGCCGTTTCAATGGGCGGATCGTTTACGGCTATAGCCGATGACCCGTCAGCAATATATTGGAATCCTGCAGGCCTCGCGCAGTTAACGGAAAGCAGGATATATTCGTCTTTTTCAAGTTGGCTGCAAAATACGGGCATTTCATACTGGGCTTCGAACTTAATCCGATATCCCCATACTTTCGGCGTTTCATTCTATAATTTGGATTATGGCGTAATAAATGAAACAACTTACGCTTCGCCGCAAGGCACGGGAAAAGCTGTTAATCCTTTTGAGAATTTGCTTTCTTTTACATATGCCAGAAGCTTCCATGACACGGCATTCGCAGGGATAAATCTTAATTTTGGCTCGCAAAACCTGGGTTATTCATCGGCTTCATTTAATTCCATAGATGCCGGGCTCCTGTACAAATATAATAATATCGAAGGTTTATCTTTCGGCTTGGCTTTCAAGAATTATAGCTTGGCTGATAGGCTGCCAACAAGCTTAAGGGCGGGAGTTGCATATAGGACAATAATTGATAACCCGGAATATCCCATAAGCAGCAGCGCATTAAGCCTTGATCTCAACTCGACTTCCGGGAACAATCTGGCGGTAAATTCCGGAGCAGAATATATTTTCAACAAGACGCTCGCGTTAAGGGCGGGATTAAATTCCAGGAATTACACGCTGGGATTGGGACTGATGCTGAATAATTTCATATTTGATCTTGCCTACGCGCCTTATGAAGACCTGGGAAATACTTATCGTGTTGCTTTAAACTACACGCTTTGATAAAATATTTCCAATGGATCCTTCCTTAAAAGAACTAGAGTTTTCAGCGTCAACCTGCACAAGATGTCCGCTCGCAAAAACCCGCACAAAAGTAGTTTTCGGCAATGGCCCTGTCCCATCCGATATTATGCTTATCGGTGAAGCCCCAGGAGCTGATGAAGATGCGCAAGGCTTGCCTTTCGTGGGAAAGTCGGGAAAATTACTAACTCAAATATTGGCTTCGGTCGGGATCAATCGTCCTGATGATATTTATATCTCGAATACAGTTAAATGCAGGCCTCCCGAGAATCGTGCGCCATTAGCCTCCGAACAAGAAGCCTGCTACCCGTATCTTCATGCGCAAATATTCCAATTTGTTAAACCTAAGATATTATTGCTGGTCGGGGCCCCTGCTGTAAAAGATATATTAAAAACCGATGAACCAATTTCAAAGATCAGGGGAAAATGGTTCAACCTACCAAATACCGAAATATCCGTAATGCCGATATTCCACCCATCTTATCTTCTCCGCTATGCAAGCAAAGAAAAAGGCTCCCCTAAGTGGCTTACCTGGCAGGATATGCTGGAAGTAAGGAACGCACTTGATTTTATAAAGAAAGTTAAAGAGCTCGAAGGGAAAAAATGAAAGTTTCCATCCTTAAAGAATCAAAATTAGACGATAAAGAAAGAGAAGTAGAGAGCCGCGTTGTATTGACTCCCGGAATCGCCTTCGAATTAAGAAGGCTGCGGAACAGAATTCAGCCATAAGATCGGGGATCAATATTGAAAATGGAAGAATTGCGCATGAAGGATTGGCTTCGGTGTTTTAAATTTTACATTGGCCCTTGACAGCCGTTGTATAATTTCTTCATGATCGATCTTTTGGAAGATAAAGAATTCCAGCGCCTCGAAAAGATATACCCTTTTCTTTCCCGCGCGCGCGAAGAAGTCTGCGGTATGGAAAAAGAGACTTTTTCAATCGTAGACATTGAAACAACAGGCCTCGATTATACGAAATCCGAAATTATAGAAATTGCGGCGATAAAAGTCCAGAACGGCGATGTAAAGGATATTTATAATACCTTGATAAAACCTGCTGCCGAAATCACGCCCAATATTGAACGCTTGACCGGAATTAATAATGATCTAGTATTAGGAAGCCCTGTAATTTCTGATGTCGCCCCAAAATTCTTGTTTTTTATCGAGAACACGATCCTCGTTGCCCATAACAGCGATTTTGACATCCCATTCTTGAAACATCATCTTCAAAATAAATTTACCAATCAAATATTATGCACTTTAAAGGCTTCAAGATATTTGCTCCCGAATCTTGCAAATCATAAGCTCCACACAGTCGCCAAATATTTCAATATCGATGCTCAAAACAGGCATAGAGCTCTTGGCGATGTTGAAACAACGCTTGGAATGTTTTTAAAAATGATCCCTCTGCTTCAGTCAAAGGGAATTTACAAAAAAGAAGATTTGCAGAAAATACCGGGTTGAGATATGATAATGACCAATGACCAATTTCCAATGACCAACATTGTATCGCTTCGCGATAATTATAATAAATACATTGTTGGGATTTGGTCATTGGGATTTGGGATTTTATATATATGGACTTTATCTCCGATATTTGGAACAAAGCAAAAAAACTGAACAAACGGATCGTTCTGCCAGAAACTAACGATATCCGCGTACTAAAAGCCACAGAGTTCATAATAAAAAGCAAACTAGCGCAAGTTATCCTTATTGGGAACGAAAACGATATTGCAAGGCTTGCTCAAATGCACAGCATTAATCTAACCGGCTCAGCTATAATCGATCCAAAGAAATCGCCGCAGTTGCCGGAATTCGCTCAAAGCTTTAAGGTTAAACGCGAAAAAAAAGGAATGGTCTACGAAAAAGCACTCGAAATATTGACCACAAATTATCTTTTCTTCGGCGCTATGCTTGTTGACTCGGGAAATGCAGACGGAATGGTATCAGGTGCTGTACATACCACAGCCGGCACTATGAGAGCTCTTTTGCAGTGTGTTGGAGTCGCGGACGGCGCATCTATTGTTTCAAGCTTCTTTGCTATGATAAGCCCTAAAAAAGAATTTGGCGAAGAAGGGCTGATATTTTTCGCCGATTGTGCGGTAAACCCGAATCCGACATCGGAACAGCTAGCACAGATCGCTATTCAAACTTCTGATTCTTTCTCTCGCCTAACATCAAAGTCGCCCAGGGTCGCAATGCTTTCGTTCTCTACAAAAGGATCGGCTTCGCACCCTGATGTTGCAAAAGTTACGAATGCGGTTGAGATCGCAAAAAAAATGAGGCCAAATCTTGTCGTGGACGGTGAAATGCAATTGGACGCGGCTATTATCCCAATTATCGGGAACAGGAAAGCGCCAGGGAGCGAGGTCGCGGGCTACGCAAATATATTGATCTTCCCTACCCTTGATGCCGGAAATATCGGATATAAATTGACCGAAAGATTAGGTGGCGCACTTGCCTTGGGTCCGATCCTCCAAGGCGCGAAAAAACCGATAAATGACCTCTCTCGCGGATGTTCGGTCGATGACATAGTAAACGTTTCAGCCATAACCGCGATACAAGCATCGTAGAGACATGAAAAAACTGCTAGATATTGCAAAACAAAATAACGCTGAAATAGAGATCTACAAGATTATTTCTAATTCCACAACGGTCGATGTTAGAAACAAAGAAGTAGAATCGATCGACGCAGTCCAAGAAGGCGGCCTATCTATTAAGGTCATCAAAGACCACAAGCTCGGTTTTGCGTATACAACCGATTTTGAAGATGAAGCATTGGAATTATCTTTTCAAAAAGCACTGGATAGTTCAAAATATACAATAGAAGACCCAAATTATTCTATTCCTACCTCCGAAAAATACGAACCACTCGCAACTTTTGACAGGGAAATTCTTGATCTTTCGATCGAGAAAAAAATAGATTATGCAAAACAAATGGAATCGGCGGCATACTCGGCGGATAATAGAGTTAAAAAGACAGAGAAGATATCTTTCTCAACTTCAGAAACAAAGATCACTATCCTAAATTCCAATGGTATCGACATCACATATCATGCAAACCATTGCGGGGGGATATGCGAAGTGATTGCCGAAGCCGGATCAGAGCAGGAAAGCGGATTTGGAATGAGCTTTGTGACGAGGCTTTGGGATTTCAACAGCAATAATGTCGGCATCGAATCCGCGCAGCGCGCGAGCGAATTGCTGCTATCAAAACCAATATCGCCAAAAATCATGCCATTAATTTTGGACCCATACGTTGGGGCCCAATTGCTAGGCGCGATATCAAATCTTTTTTCTTCGGATGCCGTCCAAAAAAATAAATCCCTTTTTGCGCATAAAATAGGACAAACGGTCGCTTCGAGCTGTATTAATATTATTGACGATGGCAGGCTAAAGAATGGGGTATCGAGCTCGCCTGTCGACGATGAAGGCGTTCCAACAAAAAAAACGACGCTTATTGAAAAGGGAAAGCTCATGAATTATCTCTATAATACATACACTGCAAAAAAAGAAGGAAAGCCATCAACTGGCAGCGGAAGAAGGGCTTCTTATAAATCTCTCCCTGAAGTGTCTCCGAGCAATCTTTTTTTTGAACCGGGGATCAATTCAAAAGATAACCTGATCTCAAAAGTTAAAAGTGGATTATATGTTAAAAGAGTAATGGGAATGCACACAGTAAACCCAATTTCCGGCGATTTTTCAATTGGCGCCGCGGGGATCATGGTCGAAAACGGAAATATTGCATATCCTGTTCGCGGAATAACAATTTCCGGGAATTTGATCGACTTTTTGCAAGCAATCGATGAAGTCGGGTCAGACCTAAGATTTTTTCCGATGTCTGCCAATCTGGGAAGCCCTACTTTGCTTGTATCAAATATTGCCGTCAGCGGATAATAGTGATAAAATTAATATCATGGCAAGAAAAATTAAAATATTCGATACCACCCTTCGCGACGGCGAACAATGCCCCGGCGCATCGCTTAACCCCGAAGAAAAATTAGAGATCGCCCGCCAGCTTGCCCGCCTCAATGTTGATGTGATAGAAGCGGGTTTCGCGATCGCATCTCCTGGTGATTTTGAATCTGTAAAAGCTATAGCCCAGCAGATAAAAGGGCCTATTATTTGCAGTTTGGCGCGGGCTGTAAAAAAAGATATCCAAGCGGCTTTTGACGCGGTAAAATTCTCCGATAAGCCAAGGATACATACTTTTATTGCAACATCCCCAATCCATATGGAAAAGAAACTGGAAATGTCCCCGGATAAAGTATATGAACGCGCCGTTGAAATGGTAAAGTTCGCGCGAACACTTTGCCCCGATATCGAATTTTCACCTGAAGACGCGGGACGATCCGACCCTCTCTTTCTGTACAGGATAATCGCAGGAGTAATTGAAGCCGGAGCTGCAACGATCAATGTACCCGATACTGTGGGATATACGACCCCATGGGAATTTGGCGCATTGATAGAGGGCATAATAAAGAACGTCCCGCAAATCAAAGAAAAAAATATCACAATAAGCGTCCATTGCCACAATGACCTTGGGCTCGCAACAATAAACTCGCTTGCGGCCGTGCGCGCAGGCGCAAACCAAGTTGAATGCACAATAAATGGTATAGGCGAGCGTGCCGGCAACGCATCTCTTGAAGAAGTCGTTATGACAATTAAGACCAGAAAAGATTATTTTGATTGCGAAACAAACATCAACACGAAAGAAATATATCGATCCAGCAGATTGGTATCAAATCTTACAGGACTCATGGTCCAGCCAAATAAGGCAATTGTGGGCGGCAATGCCTTCGCGCATGAAGCAGGCATCCATCAAGCGGGAATGCTTAAAGCCCGCGAAACTTACGAAATTATGGCGCCTGAAGATATTGGCCTTACTGAAACCCGTCTTGTGCTTGGAAAGCATTCTGGGCGCCATGCTTTTGCCGACAAGCTTAAAGATATGGGATACGCCCTATCCGAAGAAAATCTTGAAAAAGCTTTTGCCAAGTTCAAAGAATTGGCAGATAAGAAAAAAGATGTTTCGGAAAGGGATCTTGAAGCGATCGTCGCGGAAGAAGTTTATGTCGTGCCGGAAGTCTATAGTATAGAAAAGATAGATATTTCATCCGGAACACATAAGCAGCCAACCGCAACAGTTTCTTTGAATTTCAAAGGCAAAACCCACGCCATAACCGAAAAAGGCGCAGGCCCCGTCGATGCGGTTTATCTTGCCATAGATAAGATCACAAAGATCAGATCACAACTTGTCGATTATTCGATCCAGGCGATAACAGGCGGAACAGACGCGCAAGGTGAAGTTACGGTAAGAATTAAAGATAATAATATTATATATGTAGGCCATGGGGCTTCAACTGACATCATAATCGCGTCAGCAAAAGCATATCTTAGCGCGATAAATAGGCTGATTTTTGCCAAAAGCGAGAACTTGGGCCGCGGGCTTGAATAATTAGGCCTGTTCAACGGTAACGCAGGTTAAAGTCCGGGCTACAAGACCCGAAGATTGGATCTTTTTTACTATTAATTCACCCATAGATTTTAGATCTGACGCCTCAACAAAAACGATTATATCGTACGGTCCCGTTACAAGGTGGAGAGTTTTAACGCCTTTGATGTCTTTTATGATATTTATCAGGTCTATCGCTTTTCCTGGAAGCGCCTCAATCAATATATATGCTGTCGTTGCCGCCATAATTCCACCTCTTACAAGATAGTCTAATCGGTTGAAGTAAGCCATGTCAAGTAGTATAATGAAAACAAGATGTGGAATAGATTGAGTAATTACTTTTTAAGAGGGCTCATCACCCTATTGCCTCTTTTGGTCACATTATGGCTATTATGGTTCATGTTCTCGTTTTTAGACGGTATCTTGGGGAATATCATCGCCTTATTTACAGGCCACCCGCTCCCCGGGCTTGGATTCATAATAACTGTCGGCTTGATCCTAGTAACCGGATATTTTGCAACCCATGTCTTTAGCGCGAAAATATTCCAGGTCGGCGAAGAGTTATTATACCATGTCCCGATAGTAAAAAGCATTTATACTTCGGCAAAACAGATGAATGATGTGCTTTTTATACATAAAGGCAACGATGAGTTCAGGAGAGCATGTATCGTTGAATATCCAAGAAAGGGGATCTATTCAGTTGGTTTTATTACATCGGATGCGGCTTCCGAAATTGAAGCTAAAGTCAAGAGTAAGCTTATTAACGTATTTATCGCCAATACACCTACTCCCGCCACAGGATTCTTGATCATGGTCCCGGCTCAAGAAGTGATATTACTTGATATGCATATAGACGCGGCATTCAAATATGTGATTTCCGGCGGCGTTTTGAAGCCGGAACGCGCGGAGATCGCAGCAAACGATGACGAGCCTTCGTAATTAAACGTTCCCTATATGGACAAATTTTAGTCCCGCATCTATCCCTATTTGTTTAGCCCTCTCAAGGGTTTCAATTGGTGTCGGATAAAGATGTGCATATTCGAGGTATGGGAAAAATCTCGTCACATGCCACGGGATATCTTCTCCTAATTCGGTTTTTATCCAATTAGCTATCCCGTTTAGCTGTTTGTCGCCATCATTCATAGTTGGAATAATATTCGTAATGATCTCAACGTGCATTTTTAATACTTTCTTGGCATGGATTGTCGCCTTTAAGATAGGCTCAAAATCGCGGATTTTTGCAAGTTTACCGTAGAAGTTGTTATTAAAACCTTTTATATCTACGCGGTATGCGTCCAAATACGGTCCTATCATATCCAAGGGCTCGATGTTTATATATCCATTTGTGACCCAAACGGTATAAAGGTTATTTTTCTTTGCCAATTTGGCCCCTTCAAGGCAATATTCAAACCAAATCGTCGGCTCATTATATGTCCAAGCAATGCCCTGAGAATTATATTCTTTCGCCAAGCTTATTAGTTTTTCGGGTGTTATTTCCTCAATTGTAACTTTGTCTTTTTTTAAGTTGACATGCGATATCTGCCAGTTTTGGCAATGCCCGCACCGCATGTTGCAGCCAAAAGTACCAACAGACAATACCTTCGTCCCGGGGTGGAAGTGATAAAGAGGTTTTTTTTCTATCGGATCTAGCGCTATAGATGAAACGACATTGTAGATCAGGGAAAAAAGCTTGTCGCCCAAATTTTGCCTGACACCGCAAAACCCGACTTGGTCCGGAGCTATCTTGCATTCCCATGGACACAAGGAACAATGGACCATATTATTTTCGATTTGCCTATAGAACAATGCTTCTTTCATAGATTGCTCCTAAAGGCTAATATTGAAATATATCTGCTCTTCACCGCCTGCATCGATCCCCTTGGCGTATCCGAGCTTTAGAACAACCGGGAACATTCCCCACCCATTAATTGTCTGAAGATTTAATTCGGCGCCGCAGCTTCGCTTCCATAATATATCTTTTAGAGCCCCTAATGAAGCGCCCCCGGAATCAAAAAACATTTCCATCCAAAGCCTGTCAAAGAACAAGTATCCGTACCCGAAACCGCTTTCGGGATAAGATACAGGAAATAAGTATTTTACGGACCCAAGCGCTGATTTTGTTCCAGATATCAAATTATAAGGATACCCTCTTAGAGATAGGAATTTATAATTAAATCCGCTTTGGACAAAGCTATCGCCATAGCTTAGGCTTCCGGTTGCAGAAACACCCAATATATTATGCGGAATTGCGGTTTTAAAATACTGTGTTCCCGAAACAAGGTAATTTATCAAATTAAAATCAGATCCGGTAGTCCTTGAAAAACTCTTAAAAAATACCGCCAGAGAAAATCCTTCTTCGGGAGAAATCGAATATCCGTACGCCCTTAAATTGGAATATGAATATCCGACAAATAAGCCTGAAAGGTTCCCGAGGCTTGGTTTAGTCGTCAGTATTTCAAGGCTTGTGATGTTTGAAAGATTGATGGCTTGGTATCCCAATGTAAAATTCTGCCTGTCATAGTATGAAAATACGCTATTGTCGTAAAAAGTCATCGATAGCGCTCCATATTTTTCTCTTTCCCAATATAGCTTGGATGCAAAATCCCAAGAATATGCGTACGCCGTATCTCCAAGAATAAGCCTGATTTGTGGCAGGAATTGGTCATTATAGTAATTAAAGAAATAAAAAGAACGTTTGGCCCTCCAATCGTATCCGCCTTGAAGTGTAAAATATTGCTGGCTTAGAGCATCAAGGCCGACCGTTGATCCAAGAAGATGGCTTCCGTTCTCATTATAATAGGAATATGGGTACCAAAACTTAGGTATAAGGGTTGGTATCGGGTTGTAATCGTATTTATTGACGATCACATCCGATGCATCCATGGATCCTTGAGAGCTAACAAGGCTAACAGGTTTATTTTTAATTTTTGCGCTGACCTCGGTCCAAGATCTTGGATCAAGATCGATCACGGCGATATCGAAACCACGGGACGTATAATTAGAATATGCAATCTTTTTACCGTCTTTTGAAACATCGGGCATCAAAGCCATCCCCAAGACATTTGTAACTTTGAATATCTTATTTGAAGCATACTCAAAAGCATAGATATTAGGCACGCCGGAGAGTTCTGAATCAAATAATATATATTTACCGTTTGGCGTAAAGCAGGGGTTGGCTTCAAGCGAAAGGTCTTGCGTTGTCATGGGACTTTCTGCTCCTGTTTTAATATCGATAATATTTATCTTTTGTCCGCCAGGCGACCATTTGGCAACAGCAAGCTTTGTAGAATCTGGTGAAAATTGCGGAGAGAAATATTGGACCCCCTCAAACGTTGCCCCAAGACGCAAAAGTCCTGTCCCATCGATATTTGAAAACCATAACGTTCGGTTCCCGTTCTTATTTCTTGTATAAACGATCTTCGACCCGTCTTTTGATACTGCCGGGTCAGAGGCCCTAAATCCCGTTGTCAGCCTTTTTATATTTTTTGTCTTAGTTTCAAGCGAATATATATCCTTAAAATAATAAAAATTATTATATATATCGCCCTTGGAAAAATATAAAGTATCGTTAACAATATTCAAATTATCGTCGATCATGATGCCATCGCATATTTTAACATCGTCTTTTGTTTTAATATTGATCCTCCTTATTTGCGACGCATCATCTTGATTGCTTTGTATATAATAAATAGATTCGGGATCTTGTCCCCATTTAGGCTTTAATAAAGAATAACCTTTATAAGTTATTATTTGAGGTTTGGTCAATTTACTTTTGATGATCTTTTCTTTTTGGGCTTTTGACTTATCAACCACCTCTTCCTGCCAATCTCGCCATAAGACCCAAAGGCTTTTGCCGTATACTTGCTGGAAAGCGCCATCAATCCCATAAGCGTAGAAATAATCCCCGTATTCTTGGCTTAACTTGAACAGTTTGTCTTCGCCGTATATTTGGGATAAATATTCCAAGAAAGAAACTCCGTACAAATAAGAGATATTCCCCATAGGCCACCTGGCGGTATCAACAGATGCCTGGTCGATGCTTTTAAAATTGTCGTCAAGGGCGTCCATGCGCAGCATTGAGAGGAATCGCATATCCTGCCCTCGCCCGCCTTTTGAATAATTAGTTTCCATATATGTTGCGAGCCCTTCGATGATGAATTTTGGGCTTAGAGCATTGGGGAATATATCCCTTCCAAATAGGAACTTGAAAAGCTTAAAGCTTCCTTCAACAGTATCAAGATGGAGGAGATGGGTATATTCATGCGTAAAAACATATCTTAACCAATCATCATATGAAGTCGGCCTTTGGTTTGAGCCGATATCTGCCATATACAATGTGATAACAGGGTTCGGGATTACGCTAGTGAAGCCGTTCGAATAATCTGTCGTATCCATAAGCACAATATCAGTTTTAAGATCGGGAATATGTTTGAATAATGGAGAGAGCCTTGAATGCACCTCTTCTGCAATAGATGCCATTTTTATAGCTTTATCCTCGATCTGCGGATAATAGTTTATCTTGAAATGCAAGGTCTCGAGCGTCTTCCATTTGAGGCTGGGGTCAAAATAAGTGGCGGCGTGAGCTGGAATGATAAATATAGAGCAAATAACCAGTAAGAAAATAACTGCCCTCACCCATCGGCTTCTTATTTGAGTACTTTTTTCAATTAACCCCTCTCCCAGTGGGACCTTGCCTGCCGGCAGGCAGGGAGGGGAAAAACCTTTAAGTTTACATAAATGGAAAATATGGGTGAGGGCAGTTAGCTTATCCATATTGAATCCCCAAAATCTTCTGAAATCCACTCTCTAACGGTTCAGCCATCTCATCAAACACTACTTTTCTTCCAAGTACTTCTTCAACACTCACGGCATTATGCCCGTGATAAGGCTTCTTTAATACTGAAAATATCTTTTCATCGATCGGGCTCATAAAGATCGATCCTTGCTGCAGCAATGCCTTTTTCCCGCGCTTTTGCGCCGATCCAACAATCTTTTTGCCATCGACGACTATCTCATATTCTGCTGGATAAGAGAAACATAATGACCCCCTCTGCCCCTTCGGGACATCTCCCCCTTGATAAGGGGGAGAATGAGAGGGGGTAGTTGATTTCTTATTTAGGATTTCGGATTTAGCGCTTAGGATTTGTGATTGAATGCCAATTTTCGCTAAAGCAATCACAACAGCCTCGGATATTTTCATATACGACGGCACAAGTCCTTTAGGAAGTATTGGATTATCGATCGAGGTAACGATCGAATAAGTGACCTCTGCCTCATTATGGAATACGATCCCTCCTCCTGTTGGACGCATAACAACATCCCACTCTATTTCTTTTGCTTTCTTCTCGTCGATCTCCTCATCTATTTTTTGTGAATAACCAAGAGATATACAAGGTTTAGACCAGGAGTAAATTCGAAGAATTGAGGAACCCGATGTGGCTTCAGTATTATTAAAAAGCTCGATATCCCTTTTCATGTTCTTTAGGCCATTGGCTTTTTCATTTAATAGCATCCAATTTTGCATAAGATAATTATACATCTTTTCTATAAATGCATCATTGCCCTCATCCATATTCTTCTAAACAATACCCTTAACCTCACCACCTTCTCCCAGAGGGAGAAGGACTTGAATAGTTATTGTCACCTAATATTTTTCAATAGCAAGAATCTCTCTCCCTCTGGGAGAGAGTGATAAGGATATGAAACCAAAAAGAAAGGAATGAGTGAGGGCTGTTAGATCTTATATCTAAGATCAGGATGTCTTGCGGCTAATGTTTCGTCAGGCCTTGATATCTCGGTCGTATACGGAGCATGTTTTACAAGATCAGGGTTTTCTTCGCATTCCCTCGCGATCTTGATCATTGCATCACAGAATGCATCAAGTGTTTCAATGGATTCCGATTCCGTAGGCTCTATCATCATCGCCTCTTCAACGATCAATGGAAAATATATCGTAGGAGGATGGAAGCCATAATCGATCAATCGTTTTGCGATATCCAAAGCTTTCACGCCATATTTTTCTTTTTGCCATTTGGCCGATAATACGAACTCATGCTGGCACTTTCTGTCATAAGGCAGATAATAATACTCTTTTAATTTATTCACCATATAATTCGCATTGCTTACCGCTTTCTCGGATGCTTCTTTTAATCCCTTAGGCCCTAACGATAGAATATAAGAATATGCTCGAAGAAGTATTGCAACGTTCCCGTTGAATGAATGAACGCGGCCGATCGATTTTGGATAGCCGTCAGCTGTTAGCTCAAAGCCGTTTGCAGCCCTAATAACCCTTGGTGCAGGCAAAAAAGGAACGAGTTTCTCGTTGACGCCAACTGGCCCGGCTCCAGGTCCGCCTCCCCCATGAGGCGTCGAAAATGTTTTATGTAAATTAAAATGTGCGACATCGAACCCAAAATCCGCCGGCCTGCAAACGCCTAAGATCGCATTTGCATTCGCACCATCATAGTAAAGAAGCCCTCCAGCTTTATGTATGATTTGGGCAACGTCCAAAATATGCTCGTCAAAGAGCCCAAGCGTATTTGGATTTGTAAGCATAAGCCCTGCGGTATCATCAGAAACTACCGCCCTTAGTGAATCAAGATCCACATTCCCGTGTTTATCCGATTTGATAACAATTGGCGCATAACCAACCATGGTGACAGATGCCGGATTTGTACCGTGAGAAGAATCAGGTATGATCACCTTGCCCCTTGTCCCTTGCCCTTTGTCTTCATGATAAGCTTTGATCATAAGAAGCGCAGTAAGTTCGCCATGGGCGCCTGCAGCGGGCTGGAACGTGAACGCTTTATACCCGAATATAGAACACAAATATTGTTCCAGGTTGAATAAGAGCTCAAGAGTTCCTTGCGCATTGATCTCGTCAGTTAACGGATGAAGGGAAGTAAACCCAGGAAATGAAGATATCTCCTCGTTAACCTTGGGGTTAAATTTCATAGTGCACGATCCCAGCGGATAGAAGTGGGTATCTACAGAGAAATTTTTTTGCGAGAGCCTTGTAAAATGCCTGACAACTTCAAGTTCCGATAATTGCGGCAAGGGCAGATCTTTTCTTAATAAGTCTTTTGGTATAAGAGCCTCGAGCGGTTCTTGCGGAACATCCGGTACGCCGATATTTATGCCATTATTAACTAAACTATTATATTCAAAAATTAATTTTTCTTGCATAAACAAACTAACCAGCTAGTAAACCCTGCCTGCCGGCAGGCACGGCTCGCGGTTCCTAAAATCTACGAGGAAACCGCGACGCTTGTCCCGATTCCCACATCGGGATTTAGCCGCAGGTTCAAGAGTTTCCTCATTTTAGATGATCGCTTTCTGCGATTCCATATCAAAAAGATGCATCTTTCTTAAATTAATGACCACGGTAAATTTGCTTCCCGACTGCGCATCATTCATTGCTCCGACCCTCGCGACAAGCGGAGTATCCCCGATCTTTAAGTATACATAAGTTTCTGAGCCCATTAATTCACGGAACTCGACTTTTGCATCTATCGTGTATTTTTTGTCGATCCAGGCCGACGACGGCACATCCCAAATATTTTCCGGACGAATGCCGAACAATACGCTCCTGCCTTGATTCCCTTCGAGGTATTCGGAAAGCCCCAGATCATTTGGAATATCTATCTTAAAGCTATGCGCTTCAAAACTGAAATTCACGTCATGCTTCTTTAGTTCTCCCTTAACAAAGTTCATAGGAGGAGATCCTATAAATCCCGCGACAAACCTATTAACGGGCTTTCCGTAAACTACAAGCGGAGAATCGACTTGTTGGAGCTCGCCATTTAATATTACTGCGATCCTCTGGCCCAAAGTCATCGCTTCAACCTGGTCATGGGTAACATATATCATCGTAGTTTGAAGCCTATTATGGAGCTTTTGCAATTCCGCCCGCATCTGAACGCGGAGCTTCGCGTCAAGGTTTGAAAGCGGCTCATCCATCAAAAACACTTGAGGGTTCCTTACTATCGCCCGCCCAAGAGCTACCCTTTGCCTTTGTCCGCCCGAAAGCTGTTTTGGAAGCCTGTCCAATAGGTTTGTGATATCAAGAACTTCAGCAGCTTCGGCGACCCTTGTATCTATTTCTTTCCTTGGGATGCCGCGAAGCTTCAATCCAAAAGCCATATTGTCATAAACTGTCATGTGAGGATACAGTGCATATGATTGGAAAACCATGGCAATATTGCGGTCTTTCGGAGGGACATCGTTTATAAGCTTGTCGCCGATGTATATCTTCCCATTGGTTATTTCTTCGAGACCTGCTACCATCCGGAGGGTTGTAGTCTTTCCGCATCCTGATGGTCCGACAAAAACAATGAATTCCTTATCGGCGATCTCGAGGCTGATATTTTTTACCGCAACAACTTCATTGAACTTTTTGGTAACATTCTGGATGGAAACACGAGCCATGTTTTACCCCTTTCCCTAGATCTGCTTATCTATGTTGGCAAGTTCTATAGCGGACAATGCGGCTGAAAACCCCTTATTGCCAGGTTTTGCTCCAGCCCTCTCCAATGCTTGCTCAAGCGTATCGCAGGTCAATATCCCGAATATTACCGGAACCCCGCTGTCGAGCGAAACTTTTGCGATCCCTTTTGATGCTTCCGCCGCCACATATTCAAAATGTGATGTCGCACCGCGTATTACGGCTCCCAAACAAATTATAGCATCATATTTTTTTGCTGCCGCAAGTTTTTTTGCGATCAGAGGAGCCTCAAAAGATCCAGGCACCCATACGACATCAACGGCATTTTCTTTTGCCCCGTGCCTTTTTAAGCAGTCCGTTGCGCCGTCAAGCAGTCCTTTTGACACTAGATCATTGAATCTTGAAACTATGATCGCAACCTTCAAACCTGAAGCGTCCAAATTTCCCTCAATTATTTTCGCCATTTTTGCTTACCTCCCGTAAAAATATGACCTAATTTCTTAGATTTGGTCTTAAGATATCTAATATTATGCTCGTTAGGCAATATCTCTAACGGCACGCGCTCAACAACTTTTAAGCCATAGCCTTCAAGGCCCACGATCTTTCTAGGGTTATTGGTCAACAGCCTGATAGATGTCAGCCCAAGATCGCGTAATATTTGGGCGCCTGCCCCGTAATCCCTAAGGTCAGGGGCAAACCCAAGCTTTTTATTTGCTTCGACAGTATCAAACCCCTTATCTTGGAGCTCGTATGCCCTCAACTTGTTTAAAAGCCCGATCCCACGGCCTTCCTGCCTCATATATAATACAACCCCGCGGCCGCAAAATTCAATTTTTTTCAGGGCTTCTTCGAGCTGTTCGCCGCAATCGCACCTCTTGGACCCGAATACATCGCCGGTCAAACATTCGGAATGGACCCTTACGAGAACATCTTTTTCGCCGGAAACTTTTCCTTTTATAATAGCCAAATGGTGTTCGCCGGAGACCATGTCCTCATATGTTGTAACATTAAATATCCCGAAATTTGTCGGGAGTTTAGCGGTTGAAACCTTCTGTACAAAATTTTCACGGTTAACCCTGTATTTGATCAGGTCGGCAATCGTTATTATTTTAAGGCCGTGCTTTTTGGCGAATTTGAACAGGTCGCCAACCCTTGCCATTGCGCCGTCATCTTTAATGATCTCGCAGATAACCCCGGCGGGATACAGGGAAGAAAGCTTGGAAAGGTCGACAGCGGCTTCGGTATGGCCGGCCCGTTTTAAGACTCCGCCCGCGGCAGCGCGCAATGGGAATATATGGCCCGGGAATGAAATGTCTTCACATTTCGTTTTCGGGTTGATCAAGACCTCGATTGTTTTAGCCCTGTCCCGCGGCGATATGCCGGTTGTTACGCCGTGTTTTGAGGAAGCATCGACAGACACGGTAAATGCGGTCTTAAGCTTGTCGGTATTATTGCCGGCCATAGGGTAAAGTTTTAATTCATCGATCCGCTCCTCTGCAAGTGGAACACAAACGAGACCCCTCCCGAAAGTTATCATAAAATTTATCGCGTCAGGAGTTACCTTTTCCGCCGCCATGGCAAGGTCGCCTTCGTTCTCGCGGTCATGGTCATCGATAACAATTACCATGCGGCCATTTTCAATATCTTTTAGCGCTTCTTGAATTGAGTTGAATTTCATCAGTTATCGATAATCCCTATCGGCAGGAAGCCGGCATTTAAAAAAACCTTCTCGGTCTGGTTTGGCGCATCATTATGAAGAAGGCCTTCCAAATATTTGGCAAGCACATCGGCTTCAAAATTTAATTTATCGCCGATCTGTTTTTGTCCGAGCGTCGTTGTCTTTGTTGTATGCGGGATGATCGTTGCCATAAACCCATCCTGGGTTAGTTTTGCGACAGTAAGGCTAACCCCATCCAAGCCGACAGATCCCTTTTCAATGATATATTTTCTTAAATTATCAGGAGTCTTGAACAATATTTCATATCCGTCATCTTTTGCGATCTTGCCTTTCATTTCAACGATACCGTCAATATGGCCTGTCATTATGTGGCCGCCAATACGCGTGGATAAAGTCAATGCGCGCTCAAGATTAACTTTTGAACCGATTTTAAGAGAATATATGTTCGATATTCGAAGGCTTTCCTCTGAAACATCAAAAGTCAAAGCATTACGGTTTATCGAAGCAACAGTGAGGCAAACGCCATTTACGGCAATACTGTTCCCGATCTCAATATCGCTAAAAGGCCTTTTCTGCGAAATCGAAAGGCTTGCATTATTCCCTTTGCGCACGAACAGGTAAACTGTCCCGATCTCTTCGATAATGCCTGTAAACATTGGTGTTATTTTAGCATAGGTTTAGATTAGAATCAATTAATAGTTACCACAAAATAACCAAGTTCCTTAAGAATTTGCATGATGTCTACAGCCGTCATAACTTTTGAGCTGTATTGGACCTGTATCGAATTTTGGATGACGTCGAATTTTATCGAATTTGCACCCTTTTCTTTTAATATGGATTCGATTTTCGGCATATCAGCTTGGGAAATTTTTGGGGATAGCGCCAATTCCTGATAAAGTTTTAAGGTTTTTGGCTTGTAGTAATATAGGCCTTTTTTCCTGTAAGTCTTCTTATATTTCTTTTTAGCGAAAGATTGGGAGCAAAAAGATATCAGCAATAAAACGACCAACAAAAGAATGAGAATGCGCTTATTTCTTAAGCTCAGCATCTTTAATATACGCCCCCAAGATCCCGTTAATAAATTTTGAAGCTTCGATAGTTGAGAATTCCTTGGCAAGTTCAAGCGCCTCATTTATGACTATTTGGAACGGAGTTTCCTTTTCATTTATCTCAAAGATCGCAAGCCTTAAAATATTGCGGTCGACGCCGCCGATCCTTTCGACTCTCCAGCCTTTTGAATACTTTTTTATGACCGAATCGGCTATTTCCTTGTTGTCCCAGGAGCCTTCGGCTAAATATTTTATAAATTCCCTGGAATCCGTACTTATGTTCTTCTCTTCGAGCACATGTTCAATGGCATCTAAAATAGCGGTATTCCCGTGTTCTGCTTCGTATAATGCCTGCATCGAGAGCCGCCGGGCAGTCGTTCGCTTGCCCATTACGCTTTCGGGAATTCTTTTTCGATGAAGTGGGTTGAGAATTTCCCCGACCTGAAGGCCGCGTTGTCCATAACTTTCTGGTGAAAGGGTATCGTAGTGTGTATCCCGTCTATCACAAATTCGTCCAGCGCCCTTTTCATGCGCTCGATAGCTTCAGCTCTCGTCTTCCCCCAAACAAGAAGTTTGGCGATAAGCGAGTCATAGTGGGGAAGTATCTTATATCCCGAATATGCATGGCTGTCCACCCTGACGCCAATGCCTCCCGGCGGCAAATAAATATTAATTTCTCCCGGGCTAGGCATAAAATTCTTGTCGGGGTTTTCCGCATTGATCCTGCATTCTATTGCATGGCCGTTCAGGCGGACGTCCCTTTGGCTTATAGTCAGCTTCTCGCCAGCCGCGGCCATGATCTGCTCTTTAATAATGTCGACATTTGATACAAGCTCCGTAACCGGATGCTCAACCTGCACCCTGGTATTCATTTCCATAAAATAAAAACGGCCTTTCCCGTCGAAAATGAATTCTATGGTGCCTGCGCTCGAATATTTTACCGCGCGTGCGGCTTTGACTGCAGCAGAGCCAAGCTTTTCCCTAAGCCTTTGATCGACGACGGGCGACAATGCTTCTTCCACCAATTTTTGGTGGCGCCTCTGGATCGAACAATCCCGCTCTCCCAAATGGATAATATTGCCGTGCTCGTCACCTAATATCTGGACTTCGATATGGCGCGGCTCGTCGATATACTTTTCAAGGTATACCTCTTTGTTGCCAAAAGCGGCTTCAGCTTCGGTGCTCGCCATTTTGAAAGCATGGGCCAATTCGCTCTCTTGCCTTACGATCCTCATGCCCTTCCCGCCGCCGCCGGCTGTAGCTTTGATAAGAACCGGATATCCGATGCTGTTAGCAACTTTTATGGCCTCGTTTTCATCCTTAAGGTTGCCGTCGGATCCCGGCACAACAGGAACCCCCGCTCTTTGAACGGTCTTTTTGGCGGTGCTCTTGTCGCCCATTTTTTCCATGGCTTCTTTTGTAGGTCCGATGAATTTTATCTTATGCTCGGAACAAATTTCAGTAAACTTTCCGTTTTCTGCCAAAAAGCCGTACCCGGGATGGATAGCTTCTGCCCCGGATATTTCAGCAGCTGCAATGATACTTGCAATATTCAAGTAGCTCTTTTGCGGCTGTGCAGGGCCTATGCAAAATGACTCGTCGGCCAATTTTACGTGAAGCGAATCTTGATCGGCTTCCGAATAGACCGCGACTGATCTGATGCCAAGCTCCCGGAGAGTCCTGATGATCCTGACTGCTATCTCCCCGCGGTTGGCTATCAATACTTTTTTAAAAATAAAATACTCCTTGCCCCGATTCTCTATTTAATATAGAATAAAAACATCGGGGCCTTGCAATAAGAAATAAGTATACTATAATAATAATCAAAAGACAATTTTTACAAAAAGCGAGGTGAAATAAGCAATGGCAAAAGGTGGATTAAAGAACATGACTGTGAATTTCAAGGGCCGCTTAGAAACTTTGGAAAAAGTTTTCGGCGCAAAGCCAATCCCGGTCACCCAAATGACAAAAAAGATATGGGATGTGATCAAAAAGCACAGATTGTTGAAAAAATAATTTTTTTGTCCCTTATAAAAGTCCCTCGAATGGTGAGCGTATCGAACCATCGCGGGACTTTTGTTTTAGTTATTTCCCGCTAGAAGAACATCAGGTAAAGCATAACAAAAGAAATGATCGTAAAGCACGCGATAGTTATCCACGCCAGCAGGTTATAGAATTTTCCGTTAGTATGGTTGCCCATCAATTTCTTATCGTTTATAAGCCTTAACATAATGTAGAGAATGAACGGCAAGATCAGTGTATTCAGCGCTTGTGAAGCGACCAAGATGAATATGATCGGCAAATTCGGGATCAGAACAAGGATCGCGCTGAAAAACAAACAAAACCCGATTATCGAATAGAACACGGGGGCTTCCCTAAAAATAGCGTTGACTTTCCTCTCTGTGCCCAAAACTTCGGTTAAGGCATAAGCCGTACCCATAGATATTATGCAGGTGCCAAGAAGAGAAGCGTTCAATAGCCCCCATGCAAAAAGATGTTTTGACAGGTCGCCGAGCAATGGGCCTAGAGCCATGGCCGCATCGACAGCGTTCTGGATCCTTATCCCCTTCATATATAATGTCGCCGCAGCGGAAATAATTATGAAATACGCTACAAAGTCCGTCCAAAATGACCCCAAAAAAACATCAAGCCGAGCGCTTTTGATCTGCTTTTTTGTTACGCCTTTGTCGACAAAATAAGACTGAATAAAAAATTGCCCCCATACCGTCAAAGTAGTACCGATCAAAGCGGTGGCAGTAAAAATATAATCGCGGTTCAAAGGCAAATACGGGACAAAACTTCCTCTTGCCATAGCAACAAGGTCGGGCTTTGCGATAAACCCGTTAACTATATAGCAGAAGAACAAGATGCATGACGTCAGGAAGATATTTTGGACAAAATTAAAACTTCCTTTTAAGATTATATACCAGATCAGGATGACAAAGACCGTAACGAAAACGACTCGGGGAATATGGTAAATATCGGCTACAGACGCGATCCCTGCAACATCGGCAAGTATATTCGAAAAATTAGCGATGAAAACAAGCGATATGATGAACAAAGCGGATTTAAGCCCGAATTTTTCGCGTATAAGGTCTCCCAATCCCTTCCCTGTCACAACACCGAGCCTCATTCCCATTTCTTGGGTAACATAGAGCATAAATGTGATCAAAATAAGGATCCAAAGCATTTTGTAGCCGTAATGCGCTCCGGCTATCGAATAAGTTGCAACACCACCCGCATCATTGTCGGCTGTCCCGGTAATAATTCCCGGGCCTACGACCGATAAAAAGATCATCAGCCGCAATCTCCAATAATTCCAATTTTTTCCGGTCAAGAATTTGATCATGTTATTTAGCCCAGCATTTGCCTTTTTCTTCTGGAAAATGGAGGAAGGATAAAATCAATAACGTCGTCAACCGTCACGATCCCGAGCATCTTTTTATCGTGGTCAATTACGGGAACGGCAAGAAGATTATATTTAGATATCAAACCCGCGACTTCGCGCTGGTTCATTTCAGGCGAAACTGTTATCGGATCTTTGATCATTATTTCGGATATTACCGTTTTCGGGCTGGAAACAAGAAGGTTCCTTAACGTCAAAACACCTGCGAGACGATCAGTATTATCTATTATATACAAGTAATAGATCGTTTCGGCGCCTGGAGCTGTTCCCCTCAATTTTTCTATGACCTCTTCGACAGTCAAATTTTGGGAAAGGGATAAAAATTCGGTCGTCATGAGCCCGCCGGCCGTTTCATCTTTATGCTTAAGGAGAGCTTTGATCTGTTCCGCTTTTTTTACGCGCATCAATCGGAGAAGCTCTTGCGACTTTTCTAGTGAAAGGTCGCCCAAAACATCAGCGGTCTCGTCTATCGGCATCTTTTCCAATATCCCAAGAGCTTTTTTTGTATCCAGATTAGCTATAAGGACCGCGGCAAGCATTGGTTCCAGTTCGTGCAAAGCTTCAGACGCCGCTTTTTCTGATAATGTAGAAAATACTGCCGCGCGGTCTTCAGTTCGTATCTGCGATATTATTTGTGCGACATCGGATGGATGCAAATTGGTGATATTTTTTGTAGGCACTTTTACTTCACCTTTAGAAAGGCTTTGCACATGGTCCCAGCCGATCAGATTATCGCGCATTTTGATCTTGAAAATAGAGAGGAACCAGGATACGGATCTTTCGATGCCCAACCTGCGAAGCATTCCCTTAAAACCGATATCGACAGCGATCAATCGTATGTCTTGCTCAACCTTTGCAAGCTTTAGATCGTTCACCCTTATTACGCGCGCGCCGTCAAGATCGACTATCTGCTGGTCTATAATGTCTCGCATCAGCATAATGTCGCCTTCACGAAGGTTCGCCCATGCTATCCTATCTTTTTCGGTCTTTGTTGCTATAAATTGGGTGCCAACAAGGTCAATTTCGGCGATAAGAAGGACTTTTACTTGGTTTTTATCTCCTGATCGCTTGACCAGTAATCCTACGACCTGAGGAAAAGTCTGGTTCAGGTCGACAATAATATCTTTAACGCGACCTATATTTTCCTGGTTCCTGTCCACAACAGGGCCATTAAATAGTTCTGATGCGAACATTTCGGTGAATGAGATCATGATAATGTTATTCTAACCCGATATGATTTATATGACAACAAATAATTTGCCGGGTAATTGCCTTATAATGCCCTTTATCTCCAATTGTGAAAGCAGGACTAATACTTGTGAAGTATTTAGGTTGGAATTATGAACAATTGAATCTATTTGTACGGGTATTTTGGAAACTTCTTTTAATATCAGATTTTCTTCAAATGAAAGCTGTGAATGGTCGATTTGTATGATCGGTCCATCATTTTCTTTTTGCCTTTCAATTCCTATAATATGAGAAAGCTCATCTAATATATCATCAATATTCTCAACAAGTTTTGCACCTTGTTTTATTAGCCAATGAGGGCCTTTTGACAACTCCGATTCAATATTACCTGGTACTGCAAAAACTTCACGGCCTTGGTCGAGCGCTAATTTTGCGGTTATCATTGCGCCACTTTTATATCCGCCCTCGATGACGATCGTTCCAAGAGAAAGTCCCGAAATAATTCTGTTCCTTCTCGGGAATGTCCAGTTGGCAGGTTTTTGATCGACTTGAAGTTCGGAAACCACTGCTCCCGACTCGATAATCTTTTGATAGAGTTCTTTGTTTTCATATGGATAAATAACACTAATACCGGTACCAAGAACGGCTATTGTGCGGCCTTTTGCCTCGAGAGCTCCATTGTGCGCAGTAGTATCAATTCCAACAGCCAGGCCCGAGACGATCGTGATTCCCAAATTTGAAAGTTCATACGCGAATCTTTTTGCAATTGATAAACCGTAATGGCTAGGCTTTCTTGTACCAACGATCGCGATCGATCTTTCGTCTTGCGGTAATAGATTGCCTTTTAGATATAATTTCTTGGGAGGATCGTGGATCTCTTTCAAGAGTTTTGGAAAATTATCGTCATCTAATCCTATTAACGAAAATTCATTCATAACTCTCGTTTTTCGGTTGCGCGGCTAGAATCGTCTGGGGTTGTTCGGTTGCGGAGATCTTTTTAAGTGTGAACCTTTGCCATGAAATAGATAATTTATATAATTGTCTGCTAATTTTGTCGTACAGATCGATCAACTCTTCGCAAATCAATAGATCAACATATTGTCCGCATAAGTCTCTAACTTGGCACAATGACACTGTTGTTTCATTTGATTCGGCCATTGCATCATCAATATATTTCTGGAAACCTTTGAGCTGATGCCTTTTTGAATGGCCTTCCGCAATTAATCTTGGGACAGCTTTACATGAACGTTTTATTTGGTCGATTAGATCATATTCTGAACGAGGAAGCTTTGGCAAAATAATTTTATAGATCTGGAGCATCGCCCTATATGAATCGTTGTAAACATTTAAATCTTGATACCCTCTGATAAATCTTTTCGACGAATTCCTATCAACGTTTCCAGTCGCGCAACCGCAACCGATTTCATCTTTTTCCATTGGATCACCTCAAAAGAGATATAGCAATTCTCATACCAAGAAATATCATTAAATTAGATGAAGATTCGTCAGAAGAAGACTAAGATTTAATCAAAGATAGAGCTTCCGCTCTTGTAGTTGCATTACTCTTAAAAACACCGCGAACGGCAGATGTGACGGTCATTGATCCAGGTTTTTTTACTCCGCGCATTGACAGGCATAAGTGCTCGGCTTCGATAACGACTAATACGCCATGAGGATCAAGCTTCTTCATCATAGTATCTGCAATTTGAGAAACCAAATTCTCTTGCACTTGAGGACGCTTGGCGAACCCATCAACAACTTTAACTAACTTTGAAAGTCCCGTCACCCTTCCCTTTTTTGGGATGTAAACAACATGTGCTTTTCCGAAGAATGGGATTAGATGATGCTCGCAGATCGAATAGAACGGAATATCCTTAACGATTATCATCTCTTCGTGCTGTTCTTGTTTGAAAATGGTCAAATTCTTGGATGGATCATCGTTTAATCCTGAAAAAACCTCTTCATACATTTCAGCGACCCGTTTCGGGGTATCTTTTATTCCTGAACGGTTTACGTCCTCGCCAATTGCTAAAAGTATGTCTTTTACTGCTTTTTCGATCTTTTTCTTGTTGATTAAAATATTTTTGTGTTTATCGTTCATATATTGAGACTAGTTAGGAACCTGCGAGTGAACCCTGCCTGCCGGCAGGCACGGCTCGCGGTTCCTAAAATCTACGAGGAAACCGCGACGCTTGTCCCGATTCCCACATCGGGATTTAGTCGCTGGTTTCCGAGTTGCTAACTGGGAATTCTTTTAGATAATCAATCATGGCAGGCATTATAAGATTATTACCAAATGCATCAAGGCCGCTGCCAAGATTTAGATATAATATTGGTTTAAATGATGGAGAAAGAAAAGATGTTTTAGCGCTTCCAGAACTAAAAAGATATTTAGGTAAAATGCATGACCTGGAAAGTTCGCTTTGGGCTAAAATACTCCAATGCAATGATTCACAATGCCTGCAGCCGCAATCAGCTCCTCAAAATGCTTTTGCCTGAATGAAATCGTCAAAGAATGTTTTTTCTTTAGCAGGCGTTTTAAGCATTATATCCCTCCTGTGTCAATAGTTTACTACTTCAAGAGAATATGTCAAAAGCGGATCTCTCTGTATTCCTTGTGCATCAAAGGATTGCGGGCATAAAAAATAGTTTACTCCATAGTGAAATCTTCGGTGGGGCTGTCGATATATATGTGAGGCCAAAGAGAAAAAGATAATCTATGGGAAAATGGGTTGATTTTTCAGGGGTCTCATTGTAGGGGTTTTAATCCCCTAAGTAAAGCAAGATCAGGAGGGAAACAAAATGAAGCCAGGTGGAATAAGCGGAAGAGGATTAAGCGTATCAAGAGACTTGCGAGTACCTATGCAAATAGGCAAGCCATTTTCTTTGCCTCATGAAAGTCAAGTCAAAATTATGCTCAAGTTATTAATGGAAACAACTGATGAAAAAAAAGCGCGAATAGCTGTGAATTTCTTCGTTCAAGCGGGGGATGCGGTAGTTTCGATGTTAAAAGATAAGCTTTATCTTGTTGATGATGTAGATGAGACTGTTAGGGACAGACTAATTGCCGCTCTAACAAAGATAGGAGGCGAGCCAGTATTAAAATTTATCCCGGAATTGCTTGTCCCCCTGTGGTATAAGGGGGGCAAAGAAATCCTAGAGCGTCTTCCCCAGGCAAGTGAAAAGATAGCTCAAGAGATTAGAAATTTTAATATAGATGCAATTCGCCCGGATGAAGAACGCTCCTTTGTTGCCCCAGCATTGCGTCTTTCTTTTCCAATTGTAATGCGGGCGCTTAAATTTTTTGAAGACCATCAACCCCCAGCAGATATTCTCGATCTGGTTTATGCGATTTATAAAAGAGCTTCCATTCAAGATATGAAAAACCAGCATGATCCTTCCGATTGCATGATAGTAATAAGTCTTGCTTGCGAATTCAAGTGTTATGCAGAAGAAGTTCTCATTAGATATGGCGGGCCTGCCATGGCCCTTAAAATCGTTTCGGACCCAGAAATTCCCGTAGGCACCCGTTGCTCGCTTACCCAGGAATGTTTTTGGCTAAATAAACCAAGACATATATATACAGAAGAGATAGTGGAGCCGCTGAAAGCGGCAATTCTTGATCCGGGACTCAAAGAATTCCGCGATTATTTTTGTGTGGCATTGGGACGCACAAGAAGCCCAAAAGCTCTTCCAGCCATTATCGCGGCAATGAGAGGTCCTGATCCTATTTTGCAAGACCACGCCATAGAGGCGCTTAGCTGGCTGCCAGGCAAAGAAGCAACACAACAAATAATTGACATTTTTTTAGAGAAAAATACTGGACGAGAGGAAGTTATTGGAAGAGTCAGAGCAAAAAGCGCGAGTGTTGTTCCGATGCTTATTTCTTCCGCTCTTGCCCAGCAAGCCAAAAATGGTCTTTCCGAGGAGGTTTGGATTGATATCGCAAAGATTTTGGGCCGGGGAGCAGACCACGAAGTCTTGGCTTCTATGCTAAGATCAATTATCTACACATTTGACAGAGAAGCAGAGTATTATACCATTTTGTTCCATCGGCTGATAAGAAGGGAATTAAGTCATCGCGAAGCTTTTGTCCCCATCCTGCAAAAAATTCTGAACGATTCTTCCATCCCTTTAGCGCTTCGCAAAGATTGTCTTTGCTATTTTTCCGAGGCCAGTTCCATCCCGGAAGCGGCTTTGGCACTCGTCTCGGCTATTGAAATGAAAGAACCTGAATTGCGTTCGGAGGCAATTTATTTTATTTTTGAACACTCATTTTTAGAAGGCCTAGAGCAGTTGTTTAACTCCCAATCCGGAGCAATCCATCGCCTCCTGGAAGGATTGAGGATAAGTCTAAGGCTTCTAACTGCAAATGGAAGCGAATCAGAACCAGTAAAACTGGATACCATCCCTCCAATGGACGCCACTCAAAAGAAATTGACCGTTAGCAACATTGGAGATATTTGTTTGCACTTAATCGTGGCCTTCCCCACATTCCCCAAAACAACTAAAAAATTAGCTAAATATTTTATCCAAGAGAGTTTAGAATTTTTTTGCGCAATAATTCGATCTGAAAGCAGCTTAAATGATAAACCGTTTACATATCTCGCAGAGAACTGTATCGCGAAAATTGCAGATGCCATGAAATAAATACAGCGCCAGCTTATTATCCTTTGGCGTTCCAAGAGAAACTATAATAGGTATTGGAGAAGGACAACATAAAAAGCGCTAAAACAACCCCGTAATCTTACCGTCGTCTGTAATATCCATATTTCCCGATTTTGAAACTACCAACCTTCTCCAGCCAATATTTCTCTAAGTTTCTTTGTCTTTTTAGGTGTAATTTTTGAAAAGAACTGCCTGGCTTCTTCCAACCATTTTAAAGTGCTTTTAAGTGAGACGTGCAAAGAGCTTCCCAACTCTTCATCCGAATAATAAGATTCCATGACTTTTTTCTTTGTAATTTTATGTTTCATTTTTTATCTTTCAATTCCTGAATTCGCTTTAAAGAACCAATATCTATCCAATCTCGCACCCTGTCAGCCTTATTTTTCATCGCGATCAGATCATCCAAGCCAACACACGAAATTCGAAGCTTATCCGCACTAAAGACTTTTCGTTTCTTATACGCGCGATCAAAGTCAATAGGATTTTCCAGGAATATATCAATTCGCTTGTCTTCATCTTCTTTTGTCCTAAAAGCAATTGCCGAATGCTTATTCCATTCACGTTTAGGAACTTTTGTTTCATAGCCGATATGATGCATTATTTCAATAAACTTTGCGAAATTTTCTTCTGAAAGGTCTATCATTAAATCCAGATCCATCGTCATTCGATGCAATCCATGTAAATTTACAGCCAATCCGCCGACAACTAAATACTTTATTTTACTTTTATTTAAAGTTTTCAATTCTTTTTCGTAAAAAACCATTAAAACAACCCCGCGATCTTGCCATCGTCTGTAATATCCATATTCTCCGCAGCTGGATGTTTTGGAAGTCCAGGCATTGTCATAATGTCGCCGGCATAGGCAACAATAAAGCCAGCTCCAGCCGAAGGTTTTAATTCCCTGATAGTTATCTTAAATCCCTTTGGCCTGCCGAATGCTTTAGGATCATCGGATAAAGAATATTGGGTCTTTGCGATACAAATCGGAACTTCAGATATTCCAATATTATTTAACAACTCAATATCAGCCAAAGCCTTATCGGAATAATTAACCCCATCCGCTCCATAGATCTTTGTCGCGATCGTATTTATCTTTTCTTTAATAGGTTTATTTGTTTCATATAAAGGCTTGAAGGTGGACTTTTTGTCGGCCGCGTCAACAACAGCCTTAGCAAGATTCTTACCACCATTGCCGCCCTTTTCCCAAATGTTTGACGTTAAGGCAGGAACACCGAGCTTTGAACACTGAAAACAGATCTCAGCAATTTCCTGATCAGAATCGTTAGTTTTTTTGTTGATAGCAACAACAACCGGAATGCCAAACAATTCAATATTTTCGATATGCTTTTTGACATTGTCATATCCATGGCGATCGATCGCTTGTTTTGTGACAACAAGAACCGCAGCAGATGGAGTTAAACCTGCGATTCTGCATTTTATATCAAAGAATTTTTCAGCGCCAAGGTCTGTCGCAAAGCCGGCTTCAGTAATTACGTAATCGGATAATTTAAGTGCAAGACGAGTAGCTAGAATAGAATTGCATCCATGGGCAATGTTGCCAAACGGCCCGCCATGAACAAAAGCAGGCCCACTCTCGATCGTTTGAACAAGTGTAGGTTTTAGGGCATCATACATCAGAAGCGCCATTGCTCCATTTGCTTTAAGATCGGATGCGGTAATCGGTTTTATATTTTTATCATAGGCTACAATTATTTTTCCAAGTCGTTCCTTCATATCTGTCACACTTTTTGATAAACACAAGATTGCCATAACTTCGGAAGCGGCTGTTATATCAAACATCCCGCGAAGCGCCCTATCGTTCATGTCCATCGCGCGTTTCCAAACTATTTTATTTTCATCGATATTTAGCGCGTTTCCTTGATAGATATGGTTGTAAAGCATTGCAGCGAGCAAATTATGGGAAGAATTTATCATGTGCATATCGCCAGTTAGGTGAAGATTGATATCTTCCATTGGAAGGACTTGCGAATATCCGCCTCCGGCCGCCCCGCCCTTCATTCCCATGACAGGACCAAGTGATGGCTCGCGAATGCAAACAAATGATCTCTTTCTAATTTTTGCCATTGCTTGGGACAATCCGATAGTTGTTGTAGTTTTTCCTTCACCTTGAGGAGTTGGAGACATTGCGGTTACAAGTATCAGTTTGCCGCCGTGCCTGCCGGCAGGCAGGTCTTTTTTCTTTTGATTTCTTTTTAGAGCATTCAAATTGATCTTTGCTTTATAGCATCCGTGGAGCTCGACATCGTTTAGATCAATGCCTGCATGCTTTGCAACTTCTACGATAAGTTTAAGTTTTGCGCTTTGTGCTATTTCAATGTCGGTTTTCATAATGCCTTGATCCCTTCAAAAATGCTTTTATATATCCCTTGCGCTGTAAGCCCTAGATTTTCTAAAATAATACTTCTCTTCCCATGTTCAATGAATTTATCAGGAATGCCTATTCGCATGGCTGGAATATTTATCTTATTATCCGAAAGCAGATCCAAGATCGATGACCCAAATCCACCGATTAGAACGCCCTCTTCGACAGTGACAACCTTATCGGATAATTTGATCGTTTTTAAGATCAATTTTTCATCGAGAGGTTTAATAAACCTTGCATTGATGACAGTGCAATCAATGTCATCTTTTTCCAAAAGTTTAGCGGCTTCAATCGAAGGATACACCATCGATCCGATTGCAATTATACAAATTTTGGATTTAGTCTTTTGGTGATTCGAATTTGTTTCGGATTTCGAATTTTGGATTTTGGATATAAATGAAATTTCTCCTTTTCCAATTTCAATAGATTTCAATTCTGAATCTAGTTTAACTCCAACACTTTCTCCTCGAGGATATCTTATACTTACGGGACCATTAATTTGGAAAGCGGTAAAAAGCATGTGCTGTAATTCATTTTCGTCGGAAGGAGCCATCATTGTGAGATTTGGGACCGTTTTTAAAAATGCCATATCAAATACTCCGTTATGCGTCGCCCCATCATCGCCGACGATCCCCGCGCGATCGATCGCAAACACAACAGGCGCTTTTTGCAGGCAAACGTCATGGATCATTTCATCATATGCCCTCTGTAAAAAAGTTGAATAGATCGCGACAACCGGCTTTTGGCCGCCGCGAGCAAGCGCGCCGCAAAATGTTACTGCATGCTCTTCGGCAATTCCCACGTCAAAAAATCTTTTTGGAAATTTTCCGGCAAACTCGTCAAGCCCCGTACCATCGATCATCGCCGCTGTGACAGCTGCGATCTTTGGATCTTTTTCGGCAAGTTTTGTTACTGTTTGCCCAAATATTTGAGTATAAGTTGGGGCATTCGTTTTTCCATTGACAGGTTTTCCGGTCAATATATCAAACGGCCCCGTCCCATGGAAACGTGTTGGATCGTCTTCCGCCGGCTTATATCCTTTACCCTTTTTTGTAAGTACATGGATTAAAACAGGGCCTTTGATCTCTCTGGCGTGATGAAAAGTGCTCAAAAGAAGAGGGATATTATGGCCATCGATCGGTCCGAAATAATTAAAACCAAGCTCCTCAAATATAACATCAACTTTGAAGCTCATAACAATATGCCGTGTGCGGTCAATTAATTTTCTAGTAGCATCGATCAAAGAACCGCCTTTCGGAAGCCTTTTAACAACTTTTTCAATGCGGTCTCTTAGATCAATATATATATCTGAAGTTTTAACGGCGACTAAATAATTCGATAAAGCGCCGACATTTTTTGAGATAGACATAGCATTGTCGTTTAAGATCACGATCATATTTGTTTTAAGGGCGCCTGCGTTGTTCATCCCTTCAAAAGCGAGCCCGCCCGAAAGCGAACCGTCGCCTATTACAGCTACGACAGAATTGTTTTCATTATTTAGATCGCGGGCGTGAGCTAAACCTAATGCTTGTGATATCGAAGTTGAAGCATGGCCAACCGTAAAAATATCATGAGGGCTTTCATCGATATTGGGGAAACCGCTTATTCCCTTATATTGGCGCAGAGTATTAAAATTATCTTTGCGGCCGGTTAATATTTTATGGGCATAAGCTTGATGCCCGACATCCCAAATTATCTTATCGCGCGGCGATTCAAACGATGCATGGAGAGCTACCGCGAGCTCAACTGCTCCCAAACTTCCGGCTACATGCCCTCCTGCTTTAGATGTAACATCTATTATGAGAGATCTGACGTCTTGTGAAACTTGCTCCAGCTGTTTTGCGGAAAGTTGTTTTAAGGCGTCTGGTAATTTAATTTCATCGATTAATCTATCCATTTATTCCTAATAGACGATAAAATACACGATCGTCGCGGTCAATATCCCGACCACAAAACCGGCAAATACTTCGGTCGGCGTATGGCCTATCAATTCTTTCATCTTTTCTTTTTCGGATACTTTTTCGGAATAAATATCTTCAATTATTTTATTTAAAACAACGGCCTGTTGGCCTGCGGCAAAACGTACCCCCATCGCGTCGTACATGACAATGATCGTAAAAACAACGGCAACAGCAAAAAGCGAAGACGAAAATCCTTCGGTCAACCCTATCATTAAGGTCATTGAAGCGGACATCGCCGAATGCGTCGATGGCATTCCAGCCGCTTCAAAAAGATGGATCAGATTAAATTGTTTTTCTTTGATAAAATAATAAACGACCTTGAACGTTTGCGATAGCAGAAATGCAATCCCACCCGTTACCAATGGAACATTTGATACTAATGACGTTACAATATTCATGCGGTTCTCCTTAAAACGAAATCAGCGATATTGATCAAATTCTTCGACCTATTGCCGAATATCTTTAATTCATTTATTGCCAATTTGTAATGCTTTTTTGCGATTATTTTAGCCTCGCTTAACCCTAGCAGAGACACATATGTCGACTTATTATTAACAACATCCTGTCCAGCGGGTTTACCCAAAGATTTGGTCTTAGACGTTGCGTCAAGTATATCATCGGTGATTTGGAAAGCCAATCCCAAATGTCGCCCATATTTTGCCAATGCGGAAATTTGTCTTTTGGACGCTCCCGCAAGAATAGCTCCGATCTTTAGAGAAGCTTCGATAAGAGATGATGTCTTTAAGAGATGCATTTCTTCGAGTTTCTTATAACTTATAATTTTATCTTCAGATTCAAGATCGATAGCCTGGCCTTCGACCACTCTTATAAGTGCAACTCCTAATTCTTCGCTTACTTTTGATGCTTTTTTCGGATCACAATTTTGAGCGATGACAACAAAAGCAAGAGTATTCAAAGCGTCTCCCGCCAAGATCGCAATATCTTCTCCGAAAACTTTGTGGCAAGTAGGTTTACCGCGCCGAAGATCCGAATCATCCATTGCGGGCAGGTCATCATGTATCAAAGTGAAAGTATGTATCATCTCGATCGCGGCAGCAGCCGGAATTATCTTCTTTAGATCCGATCCAAATAGCTTTGCCGCTTCCAAACATAAGATCGGGCGAAAGCGCTTCCCTCCCGCCATCGTCGAATACCTCATGGCTTTTGAAAGTGACGACTTGTCTTTTGGAAGATATTTTAGAAGTGCTTTATTTATTTGATTTTTCATCTTCTCACCACTATTCCCTTATTCTGTAAAAAATCTTTGATCTGTTTGATCGATAATTCTTTATAGTGCAGAAGTGACGCGAGCAGCGCCGCATCGGCATGGCCTTTAGTAAATGCCTCATGAATTTGGTCAAGTGTTCCAGCGCCACCGGAAGCAATAACCGGAATCTGTACCGCGTCAGCTATTGCTGCAGTTAATTCGGTATCATATCCGATCTTTGTCCCATCGCGATCCATTGAGGTTAAAAGTATTTCCCCGGCACCCAACCCCTCACCCTTTTTCGCCCACAAAACTGCGTCAATTCCTGTAGGCGTTCTTCCTCCATGAGTATAGACTTCCCAATCCAATTTCAAACCTCCAACTCTTTTTGCGTCGATAGCAAGGACAATACATTGCGCGCCGAAAATATCCGAAGCTTCTTTAATAAAATTTGGATTTTTGACGGCCGCCGTATTTATCGAAACCTTATCGGCACCCGAAGAAATTATTTCCCTGATTGTATTGATATCGTAGATCCCGCCGCCGACCGTGAATGGAATATAAATAGTTTCGGAAACTTTTTTAACTACCTCAAGCATGATATATCTTTTTTCATGCGAAGCTGTTATATCAAGAAATACAAGCTCATCCGCGCCTTCTTTGTCATATAAGGCCGCCAACTCGACCGGATCTCCTGCATCTTTTAGATCGATGAATTTTGTACCTTTAACGACACGGCCTTCTTTTACATCGAGACAAGGGATTATTCGTTTGCTAAGCATTATTTTCTCTCCAAAACATATTTCTTGATCAGATATTCCGAAGTATTAATAATATCATCAGGACCAAGCCCTGCTTCTTTACAAAGTTTAAGAGCTAAATCGAACTTTCCTACCATGCTTGCAATATGGGAATCACTACCCAAAATAACCTTCCAGCCGGCTCTTTTTACTTCTTTCGCGAATTCCAAACACTTATCGGAACTGCCCGGCCGTGAATGGTCGGAACTGTTATTGATCTCGATCAAGACGCCATGCTCTTTTGCCGCGGCAACCATCTCTTTGACTTTGATCGGATATTTGGGATTTCCGGGATGGGCAATAATATTTATACGTTTGGTTTTAAGAGCTTTTATCAAGACTTTAGTATTTTTTTCTTCGCCCTGGTGCTCATAACCTAAATACGGATGCAGCGCGACCATTACAATTTGCAAGCCCCCATAATCGATATCGGCTTCAGTAAGATCGATATCTCCATTATCATTTACTATATTCGCTTCTACCCCGCGCAACACTTTGATGCCATCAATTTCTTTTGGTATCATTTTCATGTTGTTGAAATGGTAAATATGTGGGCCTCCCGGCATTGCAGGCCCATGATCCGTGATCGCGATATATCGAAGCCCTATCTTTTTTGCCTGGTCTACATATTCTTGAAGGGTCGAATAAGCATGGCCCGAAGATATTGTGTGGACATGGAAGTCTGCAATTATTGGAAGTTTTTTCACTTTGCTTCTTGCTGTATTATCTCGTCCGGGATATCGAAGTTTGAATGAACCGTTTGGACGTCGCCCAAGTCTTCCAAGGCTTCAACCAATTTCATAAGCTTATGTGCTTCGTCGCCTGTAACCTTGACGGTCGTTGACGGGACCATTGTGATCTCGGCGTTTAATGGTTCAAACCCTTTGGCTTTCAGCGCATCCCTAACTTTTTCAAAGTTTTCAGGGGAAGTTACAATTTCTATTTCACTTTCTTCGGATTTAATATCATCGGCTCCGGCATCGATCGCTTCCATGGAAATGGCATCCTCATCAACTTTTGACTTATCATATGTAATAGAACCTGATCTCTTAAATATATATGAAACCGACCCGGAACCGCCTAAATTGCCCCCGCCTTTTGTAAAAGCGTTCCTTATTTCCCCTATTGTCCTGTTCTTGTTATCGGTAAGAGTCTCAACGAGGATAGCGACACCGGCTGGCCCATAGCCTTCATAAGTAATTTCTTCCATTGCAATGGCATCAGGCCCAGCAGCCTTATCGATCGCCCTTTTGATGTTATCATTCGGCATATTGGCGGCTTTTGCTTTTTCAACTGCAAGCCTCAAACGCGGATTACCTTTAGGGTCAGGCCCGCTGATCTTGGCGGCAGTTGTAATCTCACGGATGATCTTTGTGAAGACTTTCCCTCGCGCCGCATCAGTTTTAGCTTTAGCACGCTTAATTGTGGCCCATTTACTGTGTCCTGACATTATGCGTCAATTTTATCAAATATCGGAACTAGATTCAAACGGCTTGTTTTTGTTAAAATCTGGTAAATAAATTTCTGCACTCTCATGCTCCTGCGCCATGACATTTTCAAAACCAAGTTCTTCCGCCCAATTTAATACTTGTTGATACTCCTGTGTTGTAATTCGCCGTCCCAATAGAGGATGCCCTACTGCTTTATTGCATGGATTGTATTGCGCCATGATAGAGAGCCAGATGTCTTTTGAGATCGATGCAATGAATTTAAGAGAGTCAAAACTTCCCGCAATTCCGTTAGGCAGAACTAGGTGACGAATCAAAAGTCCCTTTGTAGCTATGCCTGCCTGCCGATCCGTCCTCCGTAGCAGTGCTACTGCGGAGGATGGAAGCTTAAGCGAAGGCAGGTCGCTATCGTCTAGAACTAGGTTCCCCACTTGCCTATACATTTCAATTATTGCTTCGTGATTGCGCTCAACATAATTTTTCACACCGGAGTAATCGTCACCCATCTGATCGTTTGAATATTTAATATCGGGTAAATAAATATCAACCAAGCCGTCAAACATCTTAAGAACTGAAACCTTATCGTACCCATTCGTGTTATAAACTATTGGGATTTTGAGCCCGCGGCTCTTAGCAATCTCTAAGCTTTCGGCTATTTGTTTCGCATATTGTGTTGGAGAAACTAAATTTATATTGTGGGTGCCTACGTCCTGAAGCTTAATCATCTCATCAGCCAATTCTACAGTATCCAGCATCGAGTATCCTGTATCCTGCCCTTGCGATATCTGATAGTTCTGACAATAAACGCACCTCATAGTGCAGCCTGAAAAGAAAATTGTCCCGGAACCTTTTGTTCCCGAGATCATCGGCTCTTCGCCAAAGTGAGGACAGATAGAAGATATCTTCACTTGGATAAAATATTCAATGTTTCTTCAACCGAAGGATTCTTTGTATTTACAAATGAAACAATAACACCAGGATATAGGTTCCTTATGCCTGAAATAAACTCATCTGCCCATGATGGGGACAGGACATCTACTCCGGAAAAATCCAAAACAATCTCTTTTTCAGCTGTTTTTGGCAATACGTACGCTTTTGCAGCTGCAAGAGCTTCTTTTCCTGCAGGCCTTGACATTAACATTTTTCCGAACTTACTGATTAGAAGCTTCATACATTATCACCTCGATTAATTTTAATGACTGCTACGCATCCATTAACAATATTATTAGCTGCTAAGAAATTCATCTCGCCTTTGTTTAAATGCACCGCGCCATTTCCGGATTGAAAATACAATTCCCAATTATTTTTTTGGACTGCAGATGCCACAAACTTCAAGCCATTGCCTCGTTGTTCAGGGCTTCTGCCGGATATTTTTTGGGTAAATGCAATTTTAACAGCTGCCAGATCATCTTTTATATCAGGAAGTATTTTACTTAATGTTTTTCTAACCCCCTGCCCTCGATCTGCAAGAACAACTAAATCTTTCTCATTAATAAAAATAATACCAGAGATATCCCTCCAATTACCCAAATTATGATCAAACGAATTGTTGCCGATCTCTCCAATAACTGCTGTTAGTAAAGAATTCTGGCTTTCGTTGTAAAAAGTGTCGAGCTTTGCTTGAAAAATATCTCTGCTTTCGCATTGAGCTTTTTCGTCAAAGCTATTATCGGCAACGGGATTTATCAGCCAATCCATCAATTTATCGATTTGTGGATCAGATAAAAAACTTAATTTGCCCATTTCAAAGAATATTATAACATTTAAGATGAAATTTATCTTCGATTTATCGGCAGCAACCCACCCACAAAACCCGCATCCTCACCCTCACCTTATCTCTTCTCAAACGCAAGCCTATATAACTCAACATATTTTTTGGCGGAGGTCTCCCACGAATAATCATAACCCATTACGGTTTCAATAAGCTCGAGCCATTGCTTCTTCTTCTTGAATGCATTTATTGCACGGGTAACTGCATCGAGCAAAACCTCTGCCTTGTATTCTTCGAAAACAAACCCGTCACCCGAATCTTTTTTTGGATTAAAATTATGTACCGTATCGGCAAGGCCGCCGGTTTTTCGCACGATCGGTATCGTTCCATATTTAAATGATATTAGCTGCCCTAACCCACACGGTTCATAATGTGAAGGCATAAGAAACATGTCCGAGCCCGCATAAATGAGTTGTGCAAGAGCCGAATCAAATCCCAAATTTAATCCGATATGTTCGGGATATTGCAATTTGATCTTTTTTAAGAGCTCATGATATTTCGGCTCACCGGTTCCCAATATTACGATCTGACAATTTAAATGCATGATCTTCTCAAGAGCTTGGGAAAATATATCAAAACCCTTCTGGTCGGCTAATCTTGTTATCATTCCAATGACCGGGACAAAAGCTTTTATTGGCAGTTTATTTGCCTTCTGCAAAGCCTTTTTGTTTTCATATTTGAGTTTTATCGACTTGATCCCATATCTTTTCGCAATAAATTTATCTTTTACCGGATTCCAAAGGTCATAATCGATCCCATTAAGAATGCCATAGACATCATTTTTCCTGAATCGTAGGAGTCCATCCAGCCCATATCCAAATTCAGGGGTCTGTATTTCTCTTGCATAAGTTTCCGATACAGTACTAATAACATCGGCATAAACAAATCCAGCTTTCGCAAGCGAGAGCTTGTCGAAGAACTCAAGCTTTTCTGGTGTAAACATTTCCCATCCAAAACCCGTCAAGAATATTTGATCCTTAGGAAAAAGGCCAAGATAACCCATGTTATGCACGGAATAAATAGTTTTAATATCGTGCCATTGGTATTTTATCTTTATAAGAGGAATGACAAGCGCCGTTTGCCAATCGTTGCAGTGAACAATTTCCGGTTTCCAAGAATAATTATTTATGAACTCGCATACTGCGCGGCAGAAAAATGAAAATCTTTCGCAATTATCAGGGTAATCGGCGTCTTTATCTTGATACAGCCCGTCCCTATCGAAATATTTGTCGTTCGCGATAAAGTAGACTGTAACTTTTGAATCCGGTATCTTTGTCTCAAAAACCGTGCACTTTTCGACGCTGTTCAAAACGGGTACAGCAAGGTCGAAAACGATCTTTTTCAATCCAAACTTCTTGGCATCGATCATTTTATACTTTGGCATTACAACGCGGGCATCATTGCCGAGTTTTTCCAACGACTTTGGCAGTGCTCCGGCTACATCAGCCAAGCCGCCTGTCTTTGCGAATGGGACAACTTCAGAGGACGCATATAGTATTTTCATGTGATGATATCGTCTATTTTTTTTGTATATTCATGGAGCAAGCGCTCGGCATCCTTCTCTTTGGGAGCTTCAGCAAAAAGTTCGATCACAGGCCTCAATGGATGAGGAAGGATCAATATCCATGAGTCGCCATAATTGACCCTTATCCCATCAACGAGATCAACTTCTTCATCTTTTAACTCTTCTGAAAGCGTTCTTATTACTTTCCCCTTTAGTTCCGGTAAGCAGGAAATATCGCGGCGCAAAACACGGCTATCAGGGACCTCAGAGGCTATTTTTGATAAAGTTGTATCTGATTGGTTTAAAAATTCAATAAGTTTACACGTAGCGAACATCGCATCAAATGAGGGCTGGAATTGGGGAAAAATAAATCCACCCGTCCTCTCCCCTACGAATTTAACGCCATCTTTTAGCGCTGCTTCCATCATATCCCTTGGCGTCGATTTTGTTCTTATAAGCTTTGAGCCAAATTGCTTTGCTATCTTGTCAATAACGGAACTGGTATTGATAGGGACAGCAATCGTTGCTTTTTTTTCATGGCCAAGAAGCAGATGGGTTACAACAACCAATGCTTTATCGGACGAATATACTCTCCCTTTCTCATCGCATAAGAACAGCTTTTCGGCTCCGGCATCGAACATTATCCCCATATCGGCTTCGACAGATTTTACGATCTGGGATAAACGAACAAGAGATCTTTCGAATTCTTCTTTTGATTTTGTGATCTTACTTTCGTCGACATGCGCGTTAAGGGCGACCACATCGCACTCAAGCTCACCCAAGATATTCGGGAATAGCTGTGAAGCGGCGCCGTATGCATAATCGATAACTATGCGACAGCTTTTTCTTTTAATGACGTCGAGGTTCAATTGCGATAATATGCCTTCTTTATATTGCTCCGAAACCCTATGGAACGGGAAAGTCAGCTCGCCAACATCCGAAACCGATATTTTCTTGAATTCCTCCCCAAAGAACAAGCGTTCGATCTTTTTCTCTTTGGTTGAGGTAATATCCATTCCGCTCTCGTCAAAGAACTTGATATCGATGACTTCAGAATCAAAAGGCGATTTTCTAACATGGAAACCGCCCAAGCTCCTTGAACTTCTAAGATCATATCTTGTTACAGGAATGGGGACATTTTCCAAGTTAAAGATGTTTACGCCGGCTGAAAGCACGCCGGAAATAAAAGCCCTGTATAACATTCGGGAAGCTTTGTGCGCGTCGCGGGATGCCGTAATATGCGCGCCTTTCCCGAGAAAATTCCCGTATGCGACACCAAGATTTGATACGAATTCGGGCGTCAATTCGACATTCACGATCCCTGTAACGCCAAACGGCCCGAAAATGGTTTTTGGATATCTCTCGCGCAGGACCATAGTTCGCGACACCACCGATCCCTCTTCTATCACTTTGCTTGGCCAGATTTTTACTCTTGGTTTTATTACGGCATCTTTACCTATTCTGACATCATCAGATACTACTACTTCATCTTCGAGCCTAACCCTATCGTCTATATTACAGTTATTCCCGATTATTACCCTTTCAAATGAAACATTGGAGCCAATAATAGCGTTATCCCAGATTATGCTGTCGCGTATGCGGGCGCCGCGGCCTATTTGGCAGTTCGCACCGACAATGCTGTTTGTAATAGCCGCATCATCGGCGATAAAAGTATTAACGCCTACCATGCCATAGCCTTCCATGCGAGAATTTTTTGAGACCTTAGCTTTTGCGTCGATTATGGGTGAAAGATCTTTCAGCAATTCGGAATGCACCCTTCCGTATTCTTCGAGGCTTCCGATATCTTTCCACATTCCTTCCATTACATATCCGAACAGTTTTTCTTTCTTATCCAAAAGCTGGGGAAAAAGATCGTGGCTGAAATCAAAATTTTTTTCTTTCGGTATATATTCCATGACTTTGGGATCGACAATATAGATCCCGGTATTTATAGTATCGGAGAAAACTTCGCTCCAAGAAGGCTTTTCCAAAAATCTTTTAATCTTGCCATCTTTATTTGTGATCACGATACCATAAGGGAGTGGATTGCTTGCTCTAGTTAAAACGATTGTTAAAGCGGCTTCTTTGGCTTTATGGTTTTCAATTGCGGATTTCAAATCGAAATCCGTTATAAGATCGGCGCTAATTACAATGAACGGCTCCTTAAAATTATCCGCGGCAAACTTCACCGCTCCAGCCGTGCCGTAATCCTGCGTCGCTTCTACATATGACATTTTAACGCCAAACTTTTTGCCATCGCCAAAATGATTCTTGATTATGTGCGGCTTATGGAAAAGAAGCGCCGTAACATCTTTGATGCCATGCTTGACCAACAGTTCGATCGTATATTCCATTAGAGGCCGGTTAGCGACCGGAGCCATTGGTTTTGGGACATTTATTGTTAATGGGTGGAGCCTAGTGCCTAAGCCTCCGGCTAAAACGATTGCTTTCATGACACGCTATATCCTCCGGAACCTGCGAATAAATTCGCGGTTCCTTAATGGGGTTCCGCGAGAATAAATTCTCGCACCCCTGTTAAAATCTTTTATCAATCCCATTTTCATCTCTTTGCCCTATTATATAACTTATTACGCTATCTTTTTCATCGGCGCCAATCTTTCGAGCGTGAAAAGATCGGCCCCACAACTTTCTGATATCAAATCTATTAGTTGGATATTTTTGAAACAACCTTCGCGCTGAAATACCTTTTAAGTTCTTCATTACCAAAGAAGAACTTAGTATATAATTATGTTCGATTAATGCATGGACATGATCACATAATATTTCACACTCAACTATTTTAAACCCCTTCTCGTTCCCAATTTCGTGAAAAGTGTTCATGAGAAACCCTATTAGCTTTTTGTCCTCGAGCAAAGGCAATCCCTTATAAGTTCTAAAAGTATAATGATAGAGCATATCTTCTATCCTAATTTCAACCTGCGAATAAATTCGCGGTAAATAAGCGTTCAAAGAGAATAAATTCTCTTTGAACTTTCTGCTTGAGAATCTCTTCTCAGACCTTCGTAGTCGTCCTATTTATCAACGACAATTCCCGAAAGGAACGGATTGGTCAAGTGAAAAGCAAACCCATCCCCATCTTTATCCGCTAAGAGAAATAAATCCTTTGCGCCCTTCATAAAATTCACATACCAGCCCTTCGGTAATAATTCAATTTTTGAGGCGATAAACTGATCGGTTTTGCTATCATAGATGTAATTCAATGCAAATAAAGAATCTTTTGCGCTTCTATCTTTCCCACCAATGTTCAAGATTATTTTGTAGAAGTCTGAGCCATTGTCTTTCTTGTGAACAATGTCCGCTTGTCTTGGGTCGGCGTGGGAAGCATAGGCAAACTCCAGTATTGTTTCATAAGACAATTTTTTGCCTATGACATCAATAGTCGGCTTATTCTTATCAGCTTTTGTTCGTTTGTAGACATCATCCATCTCTTTTGTTAGTTGATCCATCTTTACGAGAGCAATGCTTGCTCTCAATTCCCAAAGTGAAGCAGTTGTCTTGTATTTGCCGAGAGAAGATTGAAGAACATTGGCAAACATTGCCGCCCCACTCTTCCTAGAAACATCCTTTTTAGATTCGCCAGCAAACGAGGTCAGGAAAAGAATGGAAAGGAACAAAATAAAAACGAAACACCCGACAAAACTTTTTTTCATAATACTCCCCTATAATGCCCCCTACTTAACAAGTAGTAGAATTCAAACTACTAATCCCCATCTAAGAATTCAATTACACAGAGGGGATGCGAAAATTTATTTTTGCATCCCTGATATAAAACCGCGAATTTATTCGCAGGTTTTATATTGCATCCCACAAAACGAAACCGAGAATTCATTCTCAGGTTCCATTCTCCAGTTCCACGCTCATGATTGGTATACCTTGTAATCAATTATTGGAAAAATATTATCCTTATATTCAATATCTCTCAAGAAATTTTCATCAATATTATTGGACCGAATACTTTCGTATAGTTTTGTAAATCTTTCGATATGGTCTTTAAATCGTTTGATAGCATAAGGTACAACAGTTCCTGTTTTCATAATAAATGCCCAGTCTGATGATTGAGCCAGCAATAATTCTCGAGCTAACTGATTGAGCGCCCGAAGCTGTAAGCCGTCTGCCGATCTTATGCTGTTAGCCAATTCTACCATTCGGTCTTCAGCTTTGTGCATATGCCTGTATATCCAATCATTGCTCCCCTCAAGCCAAACTTCCGCGTATCCTTTATGTCCCCATGAAGACATTGAAGGAGTCGAAATTTGGTTCTTTGGATTTTCTCTCAAGTATTCTCCCGGAGTTGTCATGCGAAAAGCATCCTGATCGAAATGAGCTTTTCTTAAGACATAATTTATCCAATCCGGGCCCTCATACCACCAATGGCCGAAAAGTTCTGCATCATACGGAGATACAATAATAGGTTTCTTCCCAAGCCATGATTCTATATGCTCGATCTGCTTTGACCGATTGAAAACAAAATTTCCCGCGTGGTCCGCCGCACGAGACATTGCCCATTCAGGATTATACGGTTCTTTATGGTTACCGGGACCTGTTATCCTATAATATTTTATCCCTGTATTAACCCTGGTCCCATCTACGCTCACATATTTCCTGATGTAATCGAAATCGAGGTCGAATCCGATATCCCTATAAAATTCCCGATAAACATAATCTCCGGGATAACCTTCTTCGGCGCTCCAGACAGCTTTCCCCGTTTCCATATCGCGCCCGAACGCCGCGACTCCGCTCTTGCAATAAACCGGGGCAAATACTCCATATTTAGGCCGTGGCGACCCATGGAGTATCCCATGAGTATCAAGAATAAAATATCTGATCCCCTCATCTTTTAAAATTTGATCATGCCCCGGATGATAACCGCATTCGGGAAGCCATATCCCTTGTGGACGCCTCCCGAAATGCCTTTCATAATCAGCTGCGGCAACTTTGATCTGCGCTCGAACAGCCGTAGGATTTTTTTCCATAAGCGGCAAAAACCCGTGTGTCGCGCCGCAGGTTATTATTTCCAGTTTTCCGAGATCTTGGAATTTCTTAAAACCATTTATCAAATTGCGGTTATATCTTTCGACATACGCAACGCGCGCTTCGATGAATTTATTATTGTACATATGCGCCAAATAATTGAAAGCCGGTTCCCATCTTGTTCGCTCTATTTCTTTATACGAAAGCTCAATTAGTGATTCGATATGTTTGATGTAGCGATTCTGGAGCAATTCATCCGATAACATCGCAGCTAAAGTCGGGGTAACAGACATGGTTATCCTGAAATCGACATTATCGCGCAACAAGCCTTCGAATGCGTTCAAGATCGGTATATATGTTTCGGTTATCGCTTCATATAGCCAGTCTTCCTCAAGGAAATCATCATACTCGGGATGCCTAACGAATGGCAAGTGGGCGTGCAAAATTAAAGCGAAGTATCCTTTCAAGCGACTATAACCTTCTTCGCAAGGATGATGTTATCCACGAAGACGGGGCATGCCCGCCGGACAGCTTATACATCCGCTCCCAATCGGGGATCATCCATTCTTCGTCTATAACTTCGGACATCCTATCGCGCGGCGTCACAACTATATTGCTCCTCGCTGCGCAAATAAAATATCCATCGGGCGTTAAAAAGCCTATATCTACCAAGAAAGAAGTATTTGGACGGCCAACATTGATATGCCAGTTGCCTGTATATCCATAGATATTTATATCGAAAAAATTCCATTTTGACGCATCGTAAACTCGCAGTATCAAAGCCGCTCGCGAAAATTTATTTCCCAATTCGTTCTTTATCTCATCAATGCGCTTATTGTTCAATTCCCAATAAGAATAGAGCCAATAAGGGTCCCTGATCATCAATACGATCTGGTTGTCGTTATATCCTTGTGGAAATTCAAATCCCTTCTCCTGTTCGAATTTTTGGATGACGGGGCTTAAGCTCGGTATATATTTACTTTCTTCTATTCTCTGTTCAGGAATAGTCGAAATCGAGATAGGGAAAGCCTTTTTCTTAGCTTGTTTTTTTACGGCAGGTTTTACTTTTCCCTTAAAAGTTTTTGGGCTTTTTTTTGCCTTTGGCGATCTTGTCGCTTTCTTTTTGATACGCATAAAACAATCCTCTTTAAATTATTTCTCTTAAATATTTTGCGGCCTCTTCGGGTGATGTCGGGTTGATATAAAGTCCGGATCCCCATTCAAAACCTGCTTGTTTGGTGAGCCTTGGTATCACTTCTATATGCCAGTGGAAATCGTATTCTATCGTTCCCCAATAATCCGGTTTTCCCGGGCGCAACACTGGATTTGGAGAAGTATGCAATACATAATTATACGGGGGGTCGTTCAAGGTCTTTTTGAGCCTTGATAAAATATCTTTCAAACAACGGGCAAGCTGCATCCTTTCTTCGTCAGACTGTGCTTGGAAGCTTGAGTGGTGGCGCCTTGGCAAGATCCATGTTTCGAAAGGGAATCTTGAAGCGAACGGCGCAAAACCTACGAAGTATTCATTCTCGTAAATAAGCCTTTCACCCGATCCAAGTTCTTGCCTTATAAGATCGCAGAATAAGCATCTTTCTTTTTCATGGAAATACACCCTTGCATTATGCAATTCCAATTTCACATATCGAGGAGTGATAGGAGTAGCGATCAATTGCGAATGAGGATGATTTAGTGACGCACCGGCCGCACTCCCATAGTTTTTAAATATGAGCATATATCGGAATCTTTGGTCTTTGCCAAGGTCAACTAATCTCTGTTTGTACGCCCACAATACTTTTTCGATATTTGATTCTTCCATATCCGCCAAAGACAAATGATGTTTTGTGGTTTCAATAAGTACTTCATGCGCGCCGATGCCGGACATCATGTCATAGATGCCTATGCCGGAACGGTTAACATCACCTTCGATCACTAAAGCAGGGAATTTATTAGGGACAACCCTTACCTGCCATCCTGGAGTATTTGGGAGTGAGTCGCTTTTGCGCCAAGCAATAATTTCAGGCGGGGTTTTATCCTCGTGTCCTTCGCATAATGGGCACTTGCTCGAATCATCTACCGGCTCGCCAACTGAAACGCCTCCAAAATCTGAAGGCCTTCGCCCACGTTCGGTCGAAATCACGACCCACCTATCGGAAATCGGATCTTTGCGCAATTCAGGCATTTCTTTTCTCCTTAGTTAGGATTCCAATCTTATTGAGACCCTGTTCTTCCAATTTTTTTGAGGAGCCAAAGCTAAATTCCAAACCATTACCATGCATGTGCCCTGATAATTCCTTTCAAAACCGGATTCGGATTGTGACACGGTTTCGATCGGATATCTTATCAATTCACATTCTTTTTCAGACTCAAATGATACACTAAAACCTTTCCACTCGTCAACAAGCTTATATTCATTTATATTGTTGTCTGTCCCCTCGCTGTTCATCCTCTCTTTTCCATAAACTTTGATATACCTATCGGGTGCGTCAGACGCAAGCAATGTCATGTTAAATTCGGACCCATATGCAAATTCAAGCGATCCGTCAGATAGATTAATTATTTCGTAATCAATGTTGATGATGCTCTGACCCGATGAAATCAAAACCGTTTTTGTAAGTTTGACATGTTTGCCTAATATTTGGGCATTTCTTGAAAGACTGACCTGCGCTTCGTTTCCCTTTCTTAAAGGATAAAAACTATATGGGCTGTCAACTCCATCGGAAAGTTCGGTGTATCTTTCGCCTTTTAACTCCTCAAGGCTTGTGCCAAGCTGGAAAAACCTGTCGCGCAGGGACGATCTCCTGCAGGTATCATAGATGAGGAATTTATCGATATCTTTTTCTTTGATATTTACGATATCATGGATGCTTTGTGTCCCATGCGAGGCGGAAGTCCCCTGGACCTTGGCGTCCATTATTTTTTTGTGGTAAGCCTCTTCCCTTCTCGTCAAAACATTGGACAAATTGAAATCCGCCGGTTTGTAATCAAGTTCGAAAAGGGTTCCACCGTGATTCGGCGAGAAATAAAGGTTAAGATATGGGTTTGAAAGAATAACTTCCTCACTTCCATCTTTGTCAAAATCCGAAAGCAATAGTTCGGTGTACTTTTTATCCCCTCTTTGAAGTTTTTGAAGAGCATTTTCGGCTTTTATCAAATGCTCGTAGATACCATGCCTCAAGTTCGCAAGATATAGTCCGCCAAAAACCCCATGCCAATAAGCGCAATTGCATTGGCCCTTATAAAGGTCCATTTCGGCTTGAAGCAAAAGCTTATCGCGGTCTTCGGAGGTATGTCCCTTGAGCGCCCGCTTCCCTCATTATTTTTTCAAGGCGCGCGGTTGCTTTGGCTGGAAGCGCCCACTCCATCATTTCAAAATATGACGCCGTTGGAAGATAAACTCTTCCTATCGGTTTATATTCTTCGGCGTATTCGGAGAACTTCATCGGCCTTATCCATTCAAGGTTTGCTTCAATTTCGGTCAATAGATTTTCAAGATATCCGTCATCGTAGACCCATTTTTTGGTGCCGGGCCAAACTCCGAATTTTTCCCCATCATCCGCTAAAATGGCTGCGACATCGCCCTTTTCCGTTGCTATATCCGCCATATATTTTATCGTTTCGTGCGGCATCCTGAATGGGACCAAATATCGAAGTTCTTTGTTGATCGGAAAAACATTGAGCGCGGCGCCTTGGTCTTCGGTCGAATAATATCCGAACAATTTATCTTTTTCGACGCCTGCCGAAATAAAATGATAATCATCTACGGTTAAATATTCGATCTGCGCGTCGTTCAATATTTTTGGAAGATTTGGCTCCCAAATTCGCTCCGTCAGCCACATGCCTTGAGGGCTAGTCTTAAAATGCCTTTTGATAAAGATTGTTTCCATCGCGATCTGACCGAGCTTATCCTCATCGGGAATTATGGGAATTATCGGTTCGTAATACCCTGCCGTCATAACTTCAACCTGGCCGCGCTTGACCAATTTCGCGATCAGTTCCAAAAACTCCGGATGTTTTTCCAAGAACCAATCGTAAAGGATCCCGCTGTAATGGACACTGAATTTTATCCTGGGATGCCGCTCCATAGTTTCAATAAATGGAAGGTAACAATCCCCGTATGCTTGATCGAAAACATGATCGAAATTCCCGACAGGCTGATGGCAATGTATGCCGAATAAAAAATTCACTTTCTTCATATAGACCATTGCTCCATTTCGTAGCTTGGAGTCGGGACATTGACGGACAACATGCCCCCGCGCGGCCATCTTTCAAGTTCGTTGCCATTTTTCTCGATTATTACCGAGAACTGGACCATATCTCCCGCTTTTGCTTCAATATCTGAAAAAGACACGCCAACCTCTATTATCTTGTTCATGCCAAAACTATCCATCTCTTTTATTTTTTCCCAAACTTCGTTTTCGTTCATTTTATATAGAGTAAGTTTGGGGCCGCAATCTTTTTCACCGCAATTAAGCTTCAACCTATATTCGACTGGATGATAAATTAATATAGAGAATGAAAATCCTTGGCATTCATTTTTTTGTCCGCCAGAGGCGGATCCGCCTCCGGTGGAAAGATCAAGGGCGCAATCCAGCCTGAAAAACAGAGTTGATTTATTGAAACCATAGTAGAGAGCTTTAATTACGGTTTCGATCTGGTGCATGGCGCCTTTGCTTGATTCGATATCAAAACATCCTGCCGATAACCATTCATAATAATTTGTCACAACCCCGTCCAAAGCTGGTTCAATATAAAAAGCGGGTTCGCGCGTCGGCTTTAGCGCCCTTAGCTGTTTTATCGGCTTATCCAAATATTGAGGCACAGTGTTACCTAATAGGTGATAAATGTTCTTCAAATGTTTTCTGAATAATGCATCGAATACTTCGTCGTTCTCCGACGAGTGGTCGTCCCCGTACCACCAGTTCCAATCGGAACCTTCAGCTACATAAAGCTCTTGCCAAGCCAATTGGTTCTCCTGACCTTCGAGAGCAGCCCTTGCTCGTGACAGATAATCCCACGCGAGATTATCTTCTTCATGTCCGATCCAGATCTTAAAATTATTGTTGATCCACGAAGCAGGAAATAACCTATGGATCTTGGAATCCACCTGGTTTTCGGCAATAAAATCGCAAACCCTTGTTGGGATAATACTTTGGTCGGATGACAACCCTTGATATAGTCCTCTTAAGAATTCTTCTCCTCCATCGCGATAATATTCCCACGCGTTCTCCCCATCGAGAATGACAGAGACCAAATATTTTCTTCCATCATCCGGCAGAGCCGCACGGATGTTGTATAAATGTTTCTTGAAATCGGCAACGGCTTCTTTAACTCTCCACCTCTGATAAACAAAGCCTATTTGGTCGGATAGAAAATGGTTCCTGAATATCATTGAGACTTGGTTTCCGTCTTTTTCAACATGATATGGCTTATATAATTCGGACGCGGATGGAGATTTTGAAAGCGAACTCGATAAAATACTTTCATCGGTAGCAATCCATTTTATCCCCGCTTTCCCAACTAATGGGATCATTTCTTCGCTGACGCTTCCTTCCGACGGCCACATTCCAAACGGAGGCTTTCCAAAATGCTGTTCGTGGAATTTTACGGCTTCCTGTATTTGGCTTTCGGCATCTTCAGGATGGCGGAATCGGACTGATGGAAGTTTCACATAAGGCATTGATTCATGCGCGACATTTGTATCGCAAACCAAAGGAAGTATCGGGTGATAAAAAGGTGAAGTCGTGACCTCAATTTGAGACCTATCTTGAAGTTCGCGGCATTTCGGGATGATCTTTCCAAGCAATTCTATTTGTTTATTTAGCAATGCGAGCTTTTCTTCACGGGTAAAACCTTTCCCCTTTGCGATAAGCGCTGAAACGATCGGGTCGTGATTTCTATAATTAAACCCAAACCAAGTAAGGTTAAACCAAACTTGAAGATCCATAAATTCTTGTTTCGTAAATCTATTGGCAACTTTTTCCAATTCGAAGTTTGGGGCAAATCTTCCCCTCTTAAGCAAAAGATCATGATAATTTTTGTACGGTTTTATCATGACATCCCAATTAGCCATGAAGAAATTTTTCAGGATGTATACTTTTTCTTCATCGGTTAAATGCATAGGATCTTTTTCGGAAAGAAGAAGACTTCGGTCTTTCGCGTTATTATTTACATAATCATCAATTTGAAGGACAAGAGACGGGACCATATTGAAAGTCGCTTTCATGTTGGGATAGTCGTCCAGAAGCGCGGCCATATCGTAATAGTCTTTGATACCATGAAGGCGCACCCAAGGAAGGATATATTCGTTTGTTACAAGGTCTTTATAGTAAGGCTGATGCATGTGCCATACTAGTGCAAGATAAATCGGCTGATGGGTCATTATGAAGAGATTATACTACGAGAGAAATTAATTTACGAGATTATTATCTTAATTGAATGAATTCTTCCCGGCTTAATCCTGACTGCTTAATTATGCTATGAAGCGTTCCCTTCTTAACTTCTTTTGGATGTGATGGAAGCGTAACTCGTTTTTGGGCCTTATCATTTAACAATGTAATATGCCCGCCGGATTGATGGTCAATATAAAATCCTGCTCTTTGCAATATTTTTATTATCTCTTTTGGTTTTATATTAGGAAGCTTCATGCAGGAACAACCACCGGCACCTCAACGATGCCAATAAATTCTTCCTCCGGTTCCCTGGGGATCGATTCGCCATGCTTAATTAAACTTGCGCAGTAGCACTTTATGGCATCTTTGACCATATCCACGGCTTGTTCAAATGTATCCCCTTCTGAAACAACGCCTGGCAATGCTGGAACAGTAACAGTATATCCTCCCTCTTCGGCTGCTTCAAAAATTGCAGTATACTTTAAAATTTTTATTTTCTTTTTCATTTTTGTTTACCTCTCTTGAGGATAATTGTACCATGGGGCAAAGAGCTTCGCAATGCGCGCATGAGCTTTAAATGTATCTATTCCCTATTTTCGACCAAATTTATATCTCATAAACTCCAACCAATTAGAAAATACTTTACCGCCATAATAAATCCTTTCAATGGCAGACCAACTGCCAGTATCGTTTTTATCTTCATGGGCAAGCCCTTCATTATTATAAATAGCGACACAACTTAACCGCTTCCCATTATAATTTTCTATTGAGAACTTAAGTATATTGGCATTTTCCCTTAATATTGTCTTTCGCTGATTGTCATCAAGGCCGAGAAGAAAATCAAGCAGTAAACGGACTGATTCTTCAATTTCTACCATATTCATCGGCGAAGAAATTTTCACTTTTATTTCTTTAATGCCTGCGGATTCCAGCGCCTCAATAATCTTCTTTTGCGTTTCGAGGCTAATATCATTTATAAAAGCGCCATTTTCAACATATCCTCTTGAGAATTTTGCAAGTTCACCCATAAAAGCGTTATGCCTTGCACTTTTTGCTTCCATTGCTTCCATTCTTTCCAGCACGTCCGCAATCTCCATTGCCAAATCAAGCACTAATCCTCTTATTCGACTGCTTTGATGATTATCCACTAAATCCTGCAGGATCGGGATCATCTCGCGCACTTCCTCAACACTTGGGATTTCAACCGTTTCATCAAGTATTTGCTCCATAAAACCAATTAATTTTGCATCATCCGCACAGACTGCTCGAAATTCTTCAATAAAAGTTCTTCCTGCCGGCAAAATCATATCTTTTGCCGAATCCACCGGCTGTTGTTCGCGAGATAATGGCAATAATTTTTTGGATCCTTCGATAATATTTTGCAATGAAAGGTAAGATCTCGAAGAAGGAAGCAAGAAATCAAGAACTGCTTGAATCTGTTCAGCGGCATCTAAAGGCATAACTTGGGCACTTGGTGAGAGTTCATAGCTCATTAGCTCAGAGATGATTGCTTCTCCGTCAGGAAAACCTGAAACGTACTGGCGCAGTTCTCTAAAATCTTCTTCTTTTAAGGTGCGTTTAGCTGAAAACTCGCCGCGCAAACGAAGCCCTCTCCATTCTTTTTCGTTTAAGGTATATTTAAGTGAAAATTCGCCATACAAAATATTTATCATATTTAATTTGCGGAATAAAAGTTTCCTTTCTTTTTTGGGAATACATCTAAATAAGGCTTTGATCTCTTGAGCCGATAAATTTTCTTCTCTTAGCAAATACGTCGCGACATCATCCGAATCGATTGGGAATCCACTGCGTATGAAAATTTTTGACACAGTAATTTTAGCTGATCTTGCTTTTGCTAATTCGGCGGCGACTTCGTCTGGAAGTGGATAATCATATGCGATATCCCTAAGCAATGAATTCAATAGCGGGAGATCGGTTTTTATGACATCATAACTATTGGAATCTGCAATCCGAAAAGCCCGGAAGGCGACATTGCCCTAATATCCATCATTCTTCCTGGATCAAAGGTTTTCGCAATTTCAACTGCCCTAGTCCATAAGACCTTCGGAGTTATTCCTCTTGATGCCGCAATAACTCCCCTAGCCGGATTAAACATAATCAACATTTTATAGCCTCCTTACATAAACTAACAGTGAGTTTGCCGCCCTTGATAGCCCCTTTGCCTTGCCTGCTGTTTTCCAGAAATAATTGTGCGGTTGCCGCGCCTTTTGGAATTTCCCTAAAAATAAAAGTTGCGACATATTCATCTCCAGCCCTTTGGCAAAAGAGAGTTCGCGTCTTTCTCCAAATTGCGCTCCTTTCCTTGTCTGATTTAGCTTTTTCCAACAATCTAAGCGCCTCAGACAATTTCAAGCTTATTTTCCGAGGAGGCGCATAAAGTTCTTCTTCAATATCTTCTCCCGATATTTTTCCAAGGCTTTCTCTTGCGGCATGGCGAATTTCACTGTTTTTACTCTTTAATAACTCCAACAGACGCGATTTGGCGGCAATAATTTTAAGGTCCCCCAACGCATCAATAGCGGCAATCCGAATTTTAGGATCGTTATTTTTTAGGCATTCTATAAGGATTAAAGACAATGAATCGTCCCCCACTTCCCCCAAAGCCTCAATTATCAAAACTTTTTTTTCAGATTTTTTTTCTTTGGCCAGCAATCCGATAAGAGCAGGCTTTGCTTGCCCTTTAAAATATTTCAATCCTTCAACGACATCAAAATCATTAAGTAAAAGGCCAATTAAGATAGGGGCGACCGAGGCATCGCCAATCTTGCCGAGCGCTTCTGCAGATACCTTAGAAAATGGCTTGGAATGCATATATCCTGTATATCCTGCAAATTTGAGCAATACTTGTGTCGCTTTTTTGTTTTTTGCATTACCCAAAGCAACAATGATCTCTCTAATAAAATCATAATTATCCAAGAGATCTTTAGCATTGGATAATCTTTCGATAAAAGCGTCAATGATCCTTCCCTTAAGCATATCAGGGGTTTTGGCATCAATAAGCCATTCAATCAATCTAGGGAGAGCTTCTTCTGGCGCCTTATATTCACTGCTTGATAATTTCTCTATTTGGGCTTTGATATCTTTCTCTAAGGCATTATCCGCCGCGTCTATTTTGGCACGGATCTGCGGCAGGGCATATCCCGATCCTTCAAGAAACTCTAAAAATTCAGAACACCTTGGCCGATCTTGGGAGCAGAAGTTCTCTGCCGCATTCAAGGCTTCGCTGTTGTCATTTATTTTCCCATCGTACCCTGTAAGCCCTTCATGGGCGTCGGCGATCCTCAAGAATTTCCTATATTTTTCCGGCGCGGTTTCAATTATTATTTCTGCCATTATTTATTCTCCGGATTTTCCAATTCAAAATTTTCAGACATTCCAACATATTTGCCCTTTGCATCAAAGAAAACAACAAAACAATTGATGGTCTCTGTCCTTTCATCCAGCCAAACAGGGATTGTTGCTTTGCCGTTTAATATTTTCCCTTTCCCCTGCGCCCACCCGTCAAAGTCCTCATTACTGCCTAATACTGCTTGCGCGAAAACTGCGCCTTTTGGAATATCACTAAATTCGAAAATGGCTAAAAATTTAGCAGAACCGGCGCTTTTGCCTGCCACTCCTGTTTTTCTTACAGAAACAACTTCAGGAGCATCTAACCCATTCTTTATATCAAGTATCTTCTCTATTGCTTTTTTATTTTTTGAAGAAACATCGGAAGCGCCAAGTTTCTCTTTTAAAGCTTTTTCCAAATCACTATATTCGATTTCCCAATTTGTGCCGCATAAAATCGGAACAAAAATCGGATAAAACAGCTCTGATATTAATTCCGGCGAAAGATCGCGCAAAACATATTTAGTATGCAGATCTTTGCTCCAATTAAATCTTAAACTCCTGTTTATTAATACGAATCTATAAAGCGCGCCATTTATTTTATCCTGCAGTCCTTGGGGCAAATCTTCAGGGAGTTCGCTTTCTAAAAGTTTTGCAAAAACGCTAGCGGACAAAAACATGCGCAGCGCCTTTTTATAATCAGTGGCGGGAGGGTCTTTTATCGCCGGCCCATTTATATTTTTTAGGAGCAGCGCCGTATATTGTTTTCGATTATCTAACGGCATATCCGACGCGATCGCCGCGGATAGAATTCCTGCGATCATTTCTATGGAATACCTATTAAGATCAAGTTTTAAAGACCTTTTGACTATTTCCACTTTTAGCCCAACGGGGTTCTCGTTTTCAACAAAATCGGCCGCAATGGTTAAAATGCCGTAATCTTTATCGGAATAATCGTTATCTTTTTTTTCTAACGAGTCAAAAAATAATTTGACGATATCCTGTTTTTCATTTTTGGGAAATTCCTCGGATGTTAGAAGCTCCTTCAATACTTCTACTGCTTTTTTACGGAATTCTTTATCGCCAAAAAGAGCTTTCGCGGCTCCATATATCTTCATCTTATCATGCGCTCCAACATCGAAAGAAGCGGCAAGCTTTGCCAATGAAAATATGCAAACATCTACAGCCTTCTTTTTCTGCAATATATTTATTATTGCACCGGCTAATTTGCCTTTTTCTTCTTTTGGCAGATTGGAGGCAATAAGCCGACCAAGAATCTTTTTCTCACTTTCAAAGCCGTAATCATGCTCTCGCGCATTCTCTAACACGTCAAAAACCGACTTAAGGATAATTGCTGTCAATTCCAATGCATTTGCGCTTCGAAAATCCAGTCCATCATATTTTTCAACCGCATAGCCAAAAAAGCCGACAATTTTCCCTCTTGTCTCCGCATCGGGATTTGCCTTGATTATCTTCAATGAAATCGATAATGATGTATCGAGGGCGCCATCTTTTAAGCTGTCCCTATCACCTCCAAACAATTCCTTATCGGCCTTTAACAATATAATATTTCTCCCGAAAGCGGATATTGCGTCAAATATTTGAGTTCCAAGCCTATTCGGTGATTGTTCATAATTTATATCCTCTAAAACCTGCAGTACGGTTTTTTGCACATTTTTGTCAACGCTTCCCAGTTTTTGAAGCAATGCAGTTATTATTGCTTTTTGCAGTTCTTCTTTAATACCAATCTTAAGACCAATCTTAAGTATCTCCCGCAAATTCTTGATAGCATTCATTGCAATTTCGTTATTCTCGCTATTGAGGTCGGCAATGGCTTTTTTTGCTTTTTCTTCAATAGTATCTGCAGCCGGCGTTTCGGCTGCCTTTTCAACAACTTTCTCTCTTAGATCAAGCAATGCATATCCGGATTTTTCAAAATAATCCAGTATATCCCTATAATCGGATGGGGATTCTGCACGAAAGCAAGCGGCCGCTTTTCTCGCCTCATTTTCATCATTTATCTTTCCGTCATACCCCGTTTTACCATCGTGGGCATCGCCGACCCTGAAGCATTTTCTGTATTTTTCCGGAGCCGAATCGATTATTATTTCCGCCATCTTAACCGCCTCCTAAGTTTTTTTCATCCTACAAACTACTTTGATAGTCGATCAACTTTTTTATCACTCTGATCAAATTTGTAAAATTAGTAAGCGGGATCGTTTTTTTCGCTTGTCCAGTTATAGAATCAATTAATTTTTGCACTTCTTGTTTAAACTTTGGATCGCCCTTAATAAGATCACAAGCTTTTTCACATTCTTGCCCTTCGCTTGGCGCAAATCCGTTGTGTATTTCCTGTATTCCCCCGGAATACAGGCCAAAGCTAATAGTCCATCCCCCGCCGCCTGTCCCTCCCGATCCTCCCTGAAAAAAAGTAATTGAATTATTCTGAAATTTTGTTGCCACAGCATAGACGCCATACCCTGTGGTACAAATAAAATCTTCGAGGCAATCGGGGATCGCATCTTTTAGGGCGGCATTTATATCAAGATCGGTTTTAGGCTTGATCAACCATTCAAAACAATTATTTACTTTTCCAAGTAGGGCTTTTTTACTTGGATCAATTTCGGCTTCTCCATAAAGCCACAACAACAAACTATTAGATACTTTGCCGGCAAAATCATTTTGGTTTGGCGTGTAAACAGCAGTAATTTTACCTTTCGAATCATAAATTGCGAGAGTTCCCGATGCAATATCAAAAACATATGAATTGCCAAGATTATCGATTTTTTCTATCGTTGAGCCATTATTATAAACTTTTGTATTAAGAGATGGCTTCCCGTCAAACATTGTTGTTATATCTATGCCATCGATATTTTGGCATTTGGGAGGGATGTACAAACTGCAGACAGGCGGATTTTCCGCATCACCTGAAGCATCAGCAATGCTGGCGTCTATTGGCATAGATATATCAGCTGGCACATCTGATCTGATATCAACAGGCGTAGGAATGTCCACTCCAGATATTTCCGGCTTAAAAATAATTGAATCTTGTGCGCGCAAAAGATCGCCCGCTTCAGCTTTTGCGTCAATTGTAGCTCTGGCAGAAATTCCGCTTATCGCCGAATTACCGCACCCAAAATGTGGAAGAAGAGTTGACCCTGCTAGAGCAAGCCGTGGAAGAGCCATTCCAATCGATCGAACACTTCTCGTAAAATCCATTCGCATACCCATCGTTCCACCTTCTGCCAATATCTCGTGAGGTATTAGGGAAAATTTCACTTTTGAGGAATATTTATTTGAAGAGTAAAATTACAAGATCTTTACCACTTTGAGGTTAGAGTGCAATCCGCGCATGATCTTGATCCTGTTCTTTTTGACATTGTATTCTTCGGCAAGCATTTCGATCATGGCAACGTTTGCTTTGTTATCGACAGCGGGTGCTGTCGTGTACAACCTATTGCCCTTGAGCTCATTTCGGCTCGCGTTCGCTATTACTTTAATTTCTAATGTTATTTCTGTCATGCTTTCCTTATAAAACAAGTATGTTTCTTTATATTTTTGAATTGGATCTCAAAAAGATCAAATATTATTTTCCTGCCCAGAACATTTGGCACTTCATTGTTTTCAGCGATAGCAACATCCACCTCAATTTCATGCTTGCCAATTAACAGCTCCATTTTGTGGATATATGCATTTATATGGCCTGATCCGATCCCCTTTAATCTTATTTTCTTTCCCTTATTTATATCATGGCCAAACAATTCGCCATGATCTTTCGTCATTATGCTGATATCTGCGCCAGAATCCACATACATGTTGATCGCTCGCCAAACCTTCGACTTGTCTTTCATATAAACTTCAGCGACAGGGCGATAAACCGATCCAAACGACTCAGAGTATTCTTCAAGCCAGCGGCATTCGATCACAGTATCAAGGAATCCATCGTAGGGATCGTTCCCATTAGGGGCTCATTATCGGGGAATAACTTTTTTGATTTATTATATGCTTGAACCGCTGATTTTCCGACACTAACTTTTTCATTTACAATCGCATAAAATAATCCGGCATATTTTTTTTGCAGCTTAACCATATTCTTGCTTAACCAAACAAAATCTTTATGTATCCTTTTTTGCTCTGGAACCATTTTTTATCACCTGTGTATATTATATCAAATTTATGGGCTTAAACAATAAAATTCGTCAGTTTTCCTATTTTTTCGATCTCAACAACAATAGTATCCCCAATTTGCATAGGCCCAACCCCGGGAGGGGTCCCGGTCAAAATTATATCTCCGGGCATTAATGTCATCACTTGGGAAATAAAAGATACCAAATGATCAACTTTATAGATCATATTTGAAGTGTTTGAACTCTGCTTCAACTCGCCATTCAAATATGACTTGATGGATAAATTATCGGATCTCCATCTTGAATAAGAGAAGTTGGCGGTTTCAAGAATATTATCGGATCTTCAGGAAGCGTTTCTTTCATCTCATTGGCGTGATCGCTATAATTTAAACCTACGCAAATTATTTTTGATGGATTGAATTGCATCTTTATATTATAATTCAAACTTATGGAAATAGAAACAATAAAAGTCGGACACCTGCAGACAAATTGTTATATCGTAAAAGACGGCAATGAGGCATTAGTCATTGACCCGGGATTTGAAGCGAAAGAAATTTTGCCTCATTTAGGCGATGTAAAAGTGTTGGCAATTATCTTAACCCACGGCCACTATGATCATGTTACAGAAGCCTTCAAGTTAAAAGAAGGCATCAACTTTCCCATCTATATTCACAAAGACGATGACGCCATGATGGCTTATACAACTGGACTTAGAGCGGACAAATTTTTGAAAGATAATTCGACATTTGTCATTGGAAATTTGACATTTGACATTATTCACACTCCCGGACACACTTTAGGCGGCATCTGCCTTTATAATAAAAAAGAACATGTTTTATTTTCCGGCGATACACTTTTTAAAAATGATTATGGGAGAATCGATCTTCCCGGAAGTTCGCAAGATCAAATGGAAGAGTCGCTTAAGAAATTACAAAAACTCCCGCCCGAAACCAGAGTTTATCCCGGGCACGGCGACCCCACAACAATTGGTGATGAAAAAGATTTAATCATCTGATAGAATGGCTTGAGTTTAATAATCCGAGGAACCGCGAAGCCCGTTCTCCGCAGCAGTGCTGCTGCGAAGGGTGAATTCATGAGCAGGTTCCGAGCATAAAAGAAAAAAATAACATATGAAGATATTATTAGCCGGATATAATTTGGATTCAACAGTTATCGAAGGATTAAAGAAAGGGGAAACGAACAGGTCGGATGTCACTCCTGAAGTTTTATCCGCATCATACGCCAGAATTTCCCGCGATTCCCGCCCTATCGACGAATTACGCGCCGACGCAAGGCGAGAAGTTGAGAAAGCAAGGAAATCGAACTCCACTATAATTTTCAAAATGGGACATCATTCAGTTGCAGAACATGCCGTATTCAATTTCGATATCATCGATGTAACCAGATTTTCTTTTGAAGAAATAGAAAAATTCAGGCTGTGTTCTTATACGGAAAAATCTCAAAGGTACCAAAAGCTCGAAAACCATGATCTAGTACCGGAAGAAATAAAAGCTATCGGACTTGATGTTCTATTTACAAAAACGATCGAAGCGCAAAACAATTTCTATCAGGACATGGTTTCAAAAGAAATTCCGCCAGAAGACGCAAGATATATAACCTCCCTTGCGACCCTTGGCCAAGTTGGAATGACCCTAAATGCGCGAAATCTGGAACTTCTATTTAGAAGATTTGCTTCTCATCCGCTCCAAGAGATCCAACAGATCGGACGCGGAATTTACGATCAAGTAAAGAACATCGCGCCATCGATCATCCTATTTACTGAAGCAACGCCGCTTGACAGGGATACATACAGGGAAATAGAAGGAGTAGCAGGGAGGAGCATGGAGAAGCAGGGATTTAAAAAACCAAAAAATGAAGTTTTGCTTGTTGATTTCAATAAGAGGTCTGATGAGTTAACTCTCGCCGCGATGCTCCATACAACAACTTCAAACAATTTCAAACAGTGCCAAAAAATGGTTAAGTCAATGACGCCGGAACAGAAAGAAACATTGATCAAAACTTCTCTTAAAAATCTTGAATTCTACGATTCACCTATAAGGGAATTTGAATATGCGGATATGATTTTTGAGCTGACGATCTCCGCCGCGTGCTTCGGCCAGTTAAAAAGGCATAGGATAGCGACAACTACTTCTCAAGCATACGATCCAAAGCTTGGAGTGACTATTCCAAAGTCTATTATCGAAAAAGGCTTGAAGAAAGAATTTATGAAAGTTATCCGCCAAACAGAAAAAGCGTATGAAGAAATTTTAGCAAAAAATAAAATTGCAGCTCCATATGTTTTAACGAACGCTCATCGCAAGAGAGTATTGTTTAAATGCAATGCGCGAGAGCTCTATCATATAAGCCGCCTCCGCGAAGACGGGCACGCGCAATGGGACATACAAAACATCTCGCGAGAAATGTCGAGGCTCGCAAAAGAAATAATGCCTCTCACAATGCTAACTATCGGCGGGAAAGATTCATACCCGGAAATTTATGGAAAAGTTTTCGGCGTGAAGCCGGAGAAAAATGCCTAACTTAAAAAAACTCGCTAAAGAATTCGGGACCCCTCTTTTAATAATCGACCACAATATTATTCGCAGGCAATATAAGGCTTTGAGAAAGCATTTGCCTCGGATTGGTCTCTATTACGCGATAAAAGCGAATCCCGAAGTGGAAATAATACAAACCTTGGCGCCTATGAATTCCGGTTACGATGTCGCGTCATATAATGAATTCCTCCAAGTGATAGATAACGTCCCCGACGAAGAAAAAAAGGATTACAAAAATTTTATTTACGACAAGATCATTCTCGCAAATACAATTAAGCCGATCGATACTTTGAAGAAATTGGCAAACCAGCAAACCCTCATGACGTTCGATAATCCGGAAGAACTAAGGAAAATCAAAAAATATTGCCCTGACGCGGGGCTCATTTGCCGAATAAAAGTCGCGAATGTCGGATCGGTCGTTGAATTATCGTCAAAATTCGGCGTTGAACCGGGAAATGCGGTAAATCTTATTTCATCCGCATTCAACATGGGGCTAAGCGTTGAAGGAATAAGTTTCCATGTAGGAAGCCAATGCCTGAATATCGATAATTATGTAAACGCGTTAAACGCATCGTCTGAAATATTCAAGGAGGTCGGCAAGCGCGAGCATCAGTTGAGATTATTGAATATCGGCGGCGGTTTCCCTGTCCCATATGATAGCGCAAATGTTTCATTTAAACAACTTGCCGAAAAACTTAGGAAAGAGATCGACCGCCTATTCCCGAAGAAAATCGAGATCGTCGCGGAACCCGGCCGATTTATGGTTGCAGAATCTGCAACGCTTGTTGTTGAAATAATCGGGAAATCGGATAGGGACGGAAAAACAGTATATTATGTAAACGACGGGGTTTACGGGACGTTATCGGGTGTAATTTTTGATCACATCCCCTATCATTTCAATTCATTCAAGCGAGGGGCAAGATCGGCATGCGCGGTCGTTGGCCCTACTTGCGACGCATTTGATTCGATCTCAACTTCCGAAATGCTGCCGAATTTAAGCATCGGCGATCTTCTTTATGTCAAGAACATCGGCGCATATTCAAGCGCATCAGCTACAAATTTCAACGGGTTCGATAAGGCGAAGATACTGCATATAAATACTTAATGCTATAATTAATCATGCCATTTCTTCCAATCAACAAATCGGAGATCAAAGAACCGCTCGATATTATCCTTGTATCAGGCGACGCGTATATTGACCACCCAAGCTTCGGTACTGCTTTAATCGGAAGATATCTGGAATCTCATGGATTTACGGTAGGCATTATCGCACAACCGGATTGGAAAAAAGACGAAGATTTTTTAAAACTCGGCAAACCCAAATTATTCTTTGGAATAGCAGCCGGAAATCTCGATTCCATGGTTGCGAATTACACATCCGATAAAAAAGTCCGAAGGACCGATATGTATACCCCCGGCAACGAGCCTGGCCATAGGCCCGCCTCGGCGGGCAGGCCCGATCGCGCATCAATTGTTTACACAAATAAGATAAAACAACTTTTTCCCGATTCTTTTATTGTATTGGGCGGGGTGGAAGCAAGCCTACGTCGTTTTTCTCATTATGATTATTGGGATAATAAAATTAGACGATCGATACTATTCGACTCGAAAGCAGATATATTGGTTTATGGCATGGCGGAAAATGCGATCGTTCAAATTGCACGAAAACTTTCTACCCCCTCTGCCGCTTCGCGCCATCTCCCCCTTAACAAGGGGGAGATTATAGAGGGGGTAAACAACACCTGCGTCATATTGAAAGATATCTCTGCTCTAAAAAACTACGTTATGCTCCCGTCGTTTGAAGAAGTATCGACCGATAAAAAGAAATTCGTTGAAGCGTTCAAACTTTATAGCAATGAGATCCAAAAGAAAGAACCAAAAATTACTATTGAGCCGTGCCAAGGACGATATCTCGTGGCATATCCTGCAAAGATGATGACGCAAGCAGATCTGGAAACTATTTTTAAACTTCCTTTTATGAGGGAACCCCACCCTGTTTATAAAAAACCTATTCCCGCATGGGACTTCGTAAAGTTTTCAACAATCTCGCACCGCGGATGTTTTGGAGGATGCTCGTTTTGCGCAATAGCTTCGCATCAAGGAAAATATATCGTCAGCCGCAGCCAAAAATCGATCGAAGATGAAATAAAAAATATCATCATGAAGCAAAAAGGCTTTACCGGAAACATTTTAGATATTGGTGGGCCGTCGGCAAATATGTACCAGATGAAATGCAAAAAAGAAGATGGCTGCACAAGAATAAGCTGTATTTTTCCGACTAAATGCCAAAATCTAGACGCTTCACACAAACCAGTCTTAAAGATGCTAAGAGCAATTAGGAATATTCCGGGAATAAAACACGTATTCTCAAATTCGGGGGTCAGATACGATCTAGCGCTCGAAGATCCTGAATACATAGAAGAACTTGCAAAATTCCATGTAAGCGGCCAATTATCGGTCGCGCCGGAACACATTTGCGAAGAAGTCTTGATGCTTATGAAAAAACCAAAGATCGGTGTATTTGAAAAGTTCAAGAACGAATTCCATAAACATTCCGAAGCCGCGGGCAAAGAACAATATCTGATCCCTTACTTCATTTCATCTCATCCAGGATCAACATTGGAACATGCCTTAGAGTTAAGCCTCTTCCTAAAGAAAAATCACATGAAGATAGAGCAAGTGCAAAACTTTCTGCCATCCCCCATGACACCGTCAACATGCATGTATTATACCGGGATCGATCCTTTTACAGGGAAAGCAATCCATGTGCCAAAAGGCGAAGAACGCAGTTTCCAAAAGGCGCTTCTCCAGCCTCATTTGGAAAAGAATAAGAGGCAAGTTATCAAAGCGTTGACCGTCCTTGGAAAAAGGACATTAATCAAGGCTTTACTAAATTAATTATTCGCCCTATTGACAATAAAACCCAAAAGGTAAATAATTGCATCAGTTTAGGATATTATCAGGAGGCTAAAATGAAAAAGATGTTTGGAAATTGGTCTTTGGGTCTTGGAATTTATTTGGCCATTGGGATTTTGATTTTTGGATTTACCGCTCTTGCGGTCGGTTGCGGCCAAACGACTACTTCGGCAACAACAACTACAACCAGTACGACAACAACTTCAACGTCGTCAACATCATCAACCACAACGACAACCACAACAACTACCACGGTTACAATCAGCTCAACTCAAGTTAGCGCCGCGCGAGCAGCTTCTATTTTGGCGAACGGAGGATCATCTGCCGGGACATCAACAGGAACAGTTGGAAATGCTTCAGGAACATCCGTAGCAGTTTCATCTCTTTCAATTTTATCGATTAATTCAATCATGGCTCTTGCAGCCGGCGGCCCGCCAGATTCATTTTTTACACCGCTTCCTGCAGATGGTTATATTTCACCGACAACCGAAAGCCTTGGCGGGAATATGACTCCATATATAAAGTTGATCACAGTGGGCGGAACTACAATAGATGCTGCTTTTTTATCAGGAAAGAAAATTGCTATTATAGGAACGGTCGACGCGAAGAGCATTTTATCTGGAAGTCCAGGATCAATGCCTGCAGGTTTTAATGCTGGATTGATGAGTTTTATGGACAATTTTGAAGGTACAGCCAGTACACAAGAGGCTTATGCCAGCGCAAGCATTTTTCATGCAATAACAACAGAAGCGGAATATCTGTGCTGGGCGTTTATTTTTCCTTCGATGGAGTCCAGCATAATATCTGCAGGGGGGGGGGCGGCCACTAGTATGAACGGAAAACATCTTATAACTCCTGAAGTAACTGCATCCAATAAAATCGGATCAATGGCAGTTAAAATGGTTTTCTCAAAAACAGCGACAGGAGAAATAGTCGTTAATGTTAACACAGCTCCTACCGGCCGGCCGACTAGCGGCACATATTCGGGATCGGGCAAGCTGACCACTGCGGTAGCAACTCTTGATGCTGTAATGAGCATGGTATTTGGCTCGTCGGGGCCGCCAACCAGCGTTACGATCATTGCGACAACCGAAAGTTCACCGGCAATTACAGTTTCCGTCTCAATGAATCCCTCAACCGGAGGTCTGCCTTCCGGATCGCTATTCAACAGCGCTGGCACATTGATCGGAACTCTTGAGGCCACAAGTTCCGGCGGAAGAGTATATATTGGCAATACAAGCGAAGCCTTTAGCTTTTGACATAGTGGAAAGAAAGCAATGACGATGACGATTATGTTTATGCCCGGAGCATGCGCTGCAAGGTTTTATTCCGCAATAGGTCTTCGCAACGCCGAAAGTCATAGGCCCCATCTCGACATCATTAAAACCCGAATCGCGCATCATTCCCATGAATATCTGTGGGCTCGGGAATGCATCAATGGAATCAATTAGATATTTATAAGGCTGATGTTTCGATAAGAATAGGCCTAGGAATGGGACAAGAAGCTTAGTTAATAACAAATATCCCAAAAGAAAAAAGACGTTGTCAGGTTTTGACAGTTCCAATATGACAACGCGCCCGCCCGGCTTTAACACACGAAACCATTCTTTTAGGGCCCCTATCCTGTCATCGATGTTTCTAATTACAAATCCGCTTATGACCCCATCTACTGACCCCGATCCATTTGGCAATGTTAATGCATCTCCATGAACTAATGTAACTAAAGATGAAAGTTTTGCATCCGCAATTTTCGATTTTCCGATAACAAGCATGTTCATGGAGTGGTCTACACCCAAAACTTTGCCGGACTTATTTTTAAATCGCCCGGCAATTTCGATCGACAAGTCGGCCGTTCCGCACCCTGCATCAACATACGATCCGCCATCTTTTATTCGCAGGAGATCGACAGCTTGCTCCCTCCAATATTTATCGCGGCCGAAAGATAGCAACTTATTTAAAAGATCGTATCGTTTGGATATCTTGTCAAACATAGATATATTGCTCGCAGGCCGCATCAAGGCTTTATTGTGATTATTCATAAACTTCCACAATCTGATAATTGGAATCTCTTTTTGCAGGAGTAAAGCCGCTTTTTCTTATCAAAGTTTTTACCCGATCTTCGGTCGTTTTTCGCTCATGCCCGGCAGTTTTTAAAACACTTTCTTCAACCAATACGCCGCCAAAATCATCGGCACCCGATATCAGGCCCAAACACCCGGCATTTTCGCTTTCAGAGAACCAAGAAGATTGAATATGGTCAAAGTTATCGAGGATCAAACGAGATGCCGCGACCAATCGCACATAAAAAGCAGGATGAGCTTGGTTTTTAACCTGTTCACCTAACTTTGAATTACCGGATTTGAATGACCATGCAATGAAGGACGAATATCCCCCTGTCCTGTCTTGGGATTCCCTCAATGCCAATAGATGATCGACAATATTTTCGATCGTTTCAACATGCCCATACATCATGGTCGCTGTGGTTTTATATCCGATTTTATGCGCGATCTCCATTATTTCGATCCACCGGTCTGCACTGCATTTTCTCGGGCTTATTTGTTTTCGGACACTTGAAACTAAGATCTCCGCACCACCGCCAGGCATAGTGTGAATACCTTCATCCCAAATGGATTTTAAAATATATTCAGCCGATCTCCCTTCGAGCTTTCCCAAATAATCTATTTCTGACGGGCTTAATGGATGGATATGGATATTCGGAGATCTTTCTCTTATTGTCCTGATAAAAGATAATATTTGATCAAATTTTATTTTTGGATTCAATCCGCCCTGCAATAATACGGTCGAAGCTCCTTTTTCCTCCGCGACCTTTACTCGATCGGCAAGTTCACCAGGGGCCATCGTATAAGCATCTTTCTCGCCGGCTCTTTTATGGAAGGCGCAAAAACTGCACTCAACCGTACAGACATTCGTATAATTTAGATTTGTATCCATTACATATGTAACAAGTCGGCCCGGATGGCGCTTCATTCTTTCTTCATGCCCCATCCTCATAATCTCGCCTAGTGGGAGATCTTTTAACAAGCTTATACATTCAGCTTTTCTACGCGTAGGAGGGGCTTTAGCCCCGAACGACCCTAAAGGGCCTTCTACGCGGATACCAGAATCTCTCCACTTCTTAAATTGATCATCCACTTCTTTAATTTTATTCATAAAGAAATCTTGGCCTTTAAGATCGGCTTCTGTCAATTTTCTTCTCATGCCTTTCAGATATTGGACCATTTCTTTTTTTTTGATATTCAATCGACGAGCTTCAATTCCTGCCGAATTAAGGATCAATTCATCGTCTCGCAGATCGAGCTCTTTAAGCCAATTTGTAAGAGCATTTTTTTCGGGCCGCGAGGCGTCTGATCTTACGATCCATCTTGAAAAGACGAATGGAAGACCAAATGCATTATGCCAGAGAGTAACCAGATCGTAATGTTTTGAATAATTTTCTTTATCTCTAAAAGTCAGTGCTTCATCACCTATTATCAAGACCGCATCGGCTTCGTTAATATTTTTGGTGACCTGCGGCAAATTAGAATAACAACGCGCAGCAGAGGCTTTAGCCTCTGTGCATAGCACCCCTAAAGGGGTGCCTACGCGATTTGGGGTGCCTACGCGATTTGGGGTGCCTAGCCGATTTATTAATAGAACAAAAAGAAGTTGAATAGATGTAGCCGATTGCCCTGTTAAATAGATCTTGGAACTTTTGTTTAACTCTTCAAATTTAATATTTGAATAAAACATTACTGACCCGACTTTTTCACTGGCCGCAACACCGTATGTTCCCAAATATTCAAACTTAACCGTTAAGCCTGGCATTGCCCCGATAGGTACTGGAGCTGATACAACAATGTTATTTTCAAATGCTTTTGCTGCTTCAAATGGATTTTGATATAGAAAATTGAATCCCTCGGGGCATCCAAGTTCTCTTACAGGCGATAGATTTGCGTAATGATAGATAGATATATTATTGTTCATTGAAATTCCCGTCTCGCTCAGCAGGGATAAATCCCCCGAATTTTATAATATCGATCATCATGTTTCGGCTAAGAGATTCAGGGCTTGATGCAAGGCCCGAATGCGCAATCCTCTCTTTCCCTAATGTCCCATCAAGATCATCCGCGCCCCATGACAATGCGGCAGCCGCAGTATCAACCCCTATCATCGGCCAATATGCTTTAATATGTGCGAAATTATCAAGTAGCAATCGAGACAAAGCAACCATCCTCAAGTTTTCAAGCGGCGAAGGACCTGTTCCGGACCGATCATTTGTTGAAGGCTGATATGCGAGAGGAATAAAACACGAGAAACCTTCGCTTGCGTCTTGTGCATCTCTTAAAGCGATCAAATGGTCAACGATCTCTTCATCTGTTTCATCAAGCCCATAAAGCATGGTCGCATTTGATCTGATACCAAGCTTATGAGCGAGGTGATGAATTGAGATCCATGTTTCAGGGCTTATCTTGTTTGGACAATATTTAGCTCGCATTCTTGTAGAAAAAAGTTCAGCACCGCCGCCGGTCAGAGAATTCAATCCTGCTTGCTTAAGCTCGGTCAATATGCCTTCAACAGATCGTTTTTCATCATTTGCAAATCTGTCTATCTCAACCGCAGTATAAGCTTTGATATATAGAGCGGGGTATAATTTATTAATACTTGAGATAAGTTCGAGCGATTTCTTATATGGCCAATGCTTATTCATCCCGCCCGTAATGTGGACTTCTTTCAAATTGTATTTACTTACTTGACCCAATATTTCTTTTTTGGACATTGTATAAGCGGTTGGATCATTTTCAAGCGCATGATAGTGGCAGAACTTACATTGGCTGTCGCAAATATTTGATGGATTAACCATAAGATTCAAGACAAAGGTGGCATTCCGAGAGAATCTTTTCAATCTATTCCGCATGGCGGCTTTTCCTAACGCATGGACTTGATCGACATCTTTAAACGCGGCTAACTTTAGAGCTTCATCTAGGCTCAAGCGTAAGCCCTTTGATCCTTTTTCCAAGATGCGATCGATCATTTAATTTTACTCTGACTCAATATCTTGTCCCATTTCTTATCGACATTTTTAACTATTTCGGGATCAAATTCTACGGGCTTGCGATACCCTGTTTTCCAGGAAGCATCGATGCATATAGGGAATTGGAATACCGCCCTATTGCCATCAAGTTTTATTCCGTCAGGGTGAATATCTTTTAGAGGATCAAAGCGCGTGAACCATCCCCAAAGCATGCTCATAGTAGATTCAAGATCAACATCATCGGAGACCAGCACATGGAAAAGATATTTCAAAGAAGCGCCATTAGCTTTCAAAGCCGCTATAACACTCTCACGATCAAAAGATCGGTCAACTTGGGCGATCAAAAAGGATTCGCCCAGTGCCACGATCTTTTTAATATTTTTATGTACATCAGTTGCCTTTGGAGGATTTGGAGGCAGATTAGTCCTGATCGGATTTCCACGGTCCGGAGCTATAAGTATCAACCGGCTCCCAATGTTCATAGTGGGTCCTGTAAAATCCAAAGTATCTTGAGCCGTTGGCGCAATAAGATGAATTCCAGTTATAGGATCCAGATTCCGCCAAAGGCTTCGGCTGACATTGCGAAAATCCTTTATATCTTTGCAATCAGAACCTACGACCATCAGTATTTTTGTAAGCGAGAGCTGGCCTTCACCCAATATCGCAAATGCATGTTTTAGCGCTTCATGTGTATAACGCTCGTTAACTGATGCAACAGCTAGAGGATGGAACCCTGTTTCAGGATAAGCCCAAAGATCCGAAATTCCTTTGTGCATGAATTTTAACAAAGGGATCGTCATTTCTTGAAGAGCGCATCCAATGTAATAGTCTTCCTGCGGAGGTTTTCCAACAACTGTTGCTGGATAAATTGCATCTTTGCGACTTAGAATTCGATCAACTCTAAATACAGGGAAATTAGCGGAATGAGAATAATGCCCAAGATGATCGCCGAACGGACCTTCTTTTCTTACATCTCCGGGAGTTACACTTCCTTCTAAAACAAATTCCGCTTGAGATGGAATTCTATGCCCTGTCTGTTTTCTTTTGATCATATTGAGCGGCGCGCCCAAAATGAGTGCTGCAAGCAATCGCTCATCGATCCCTTCAGGAAGAGGCGCTATAGCCGCCATAGTAAGTGCCGGTGGTCCGCCTAAAATAACACTTATCGGAAGTTTCCGATTTAAAGCGGAAGCGACTTTAAAATGAAAACCTCCGCCCTTTTCGATCTGCCAATGCATTCCGGCACTTGTATCGTCAAACCTTTGCAACCTATATATTCCCAAATTCCCGGTGCCGTTCTCCGGGTGTTCGGTATGAACAAGAGGCAGAGTAAAAAACGGTCCGCCATCAAGCGGCCAGCAAGTTAAGACAGGCAATTGGTTTAAGTGTGCGGGTTCTTCTATATTTTCGAGTACAGGGCATGAACTAACTGATCGCATTCTAGAATTTATTATTCTAAATATTTTATTTCGATTTTCCCACAATTTCCCTATCGTCGGGGGCATTAGGTCTGTTGCAAGGCTTACAAGATCGTTGCCTATCTCACCCGGATGTTTCCCAAAAACCAAATTAGTGCGCTCCTGTGTTCCATAAAGATTTGAAACAAGCCGACGGCCCGGATAGCCTTTCAAATTCTCGAACAATAAAGCAGGCCCTTTTTCAGCCAAAAACCTATGCTGAATAATAGTTATTTCCTGATCGGGATCAACTTCCTCGGTTATGCGAACAAGTTCTCCCCGCTTTGCCAGATCATCGATATAATCTCTTAAATTCTTATAGATCAACTACATCCTCCCAAGTTTTTCCGGTTTGGAATCCAAGAAGTGAAAAAACACGATCTGTAAATGAATCCAATAGATTATAGAGGCTAATATCCTTTGTGTCTTTTTTCCCGAACATATAGAATTGCGGGCTCATCGGCATGATTATGCCTCCCGCCTGAGTAACGATCTTCGCATTTCTTAGGTCGATAAAAGAAAGCGGCGACTCTCGAAGGCAAAGTATCAATTTGCGCCGCTCTTTTAATTGGCAATGAGCTGTGCGAGTGATGAGGGTTGAACAAATACCCGATGCGATCTCTGCTAAAGTATTTGCGGAACTTGGGAGTATTACCATACCCGCAGACTTTACAGATCCTGACGAAATTGAAGCTGCAAGATCGTTGTTATCAAATACTTTTGCGGCTTTTTTTTCGAGATCGGATATCGGCCCGCATTCTCTCTCGTAAACCTCTTTCCCCCATTTGCTGTAAACCAGAGAAATAGGAGCCGGGGATTTTTCTATAAAGATTTTCGCGGCGGCAGCTTCCGTAGCTCCAGTTACCGCCAATATAATATTATCCATTTCCCCCTCCATTATAAAAAGACGACCATTGCTCCCAATATCCCCGTTATTGCGGATAGTGGGAAGAACCTTGTTTCAAGTGGAACAAAAGGCATATGCGAAAGTAAATAAAAAATCCCACAAGCAAAAAGCGCAAAAAACAAAATAATAAAAAAATATAAAAAATAAGAGAGAGAGAATAAAAATATGAATGAAATTACATGGGTAATCGCCGCGACTACTAAAGCAGTGCTACCGCCAAAACTGCTTGGGATGCTATATATGTTATTATTTTTATCAAAATCTATATCTTGAAGAGAGTAAATAATATCGTAGCCGCTCATCCAAAAGATAGTAAACCCCGCAAGCAATAGGATCTCCGGAGTAAAATTCAAACTTTGCGTCACCGCCACATATGCACCCAATGGAGAAGAACCCAAAACGAGACCGATCCCAAAGTGGCATGCCCAAGTAAAGCGTTTTAGCAACGAATATGTGCTTAAAATAAAAAGAGGTAAAGGCGAAAGCATAAGAATAAATGGACCAAGCAAATAACAAGCTAACATATAAAGGCCAAAGCCTACCGCAGCAATGCCAATTGCATTATTCAAAGATAATTTCCCCGATGGCAATTCTCTTCCCTTAGTCCTTTTATTTAATAAATCGATCTTCCTATCCAATATCCTGTTCATCGACATTCCAAATGTACGAGCGCCGACACCCGCCATTATGATCAAAGCTAGAGTATAAAGGCTTGGAATATGCCTGCTTGCCCCAAGATAAGCTCCCGCAAATATCAAGGGCAAACTAAAGATCGTATGTTCAATTTTTATAAAGTTAGTGATTTTATTTAGCATACTTCTACTTAACCGCGGCGTTTAGCCGCAGGTACAAAAGCTCTCCTATTATATCGGATAATCGATCGATATTTTTATAAAGCCTTGCCCTATCGCCGCCTCCGGCAAGATCTGATATCGCCTTGATCGCGCTAAACTTTATTTTATGATCCCGACAAACCCTGGCTATTTCCGCAAATTCCATGTCGACAATATCGGCAATTTTTGAAAGCTCAATACGAGCAGTATCATCAAAAACAGGCTCCGGTGATGTGACGAGAACTGCGGCCGGCAAGGCGGTCCAGAGGTCTGCTCCACAAGGTATATAATAACTGTTTGAGATCCTATTAACAACCTTGGAGACTGATGCAACGTGTCCAATATTAAAGTTGTTATTCAAAGCTCCGGCTATCCCCGCATTAATGATAGAGCCAACTTTCTTGTTCTCTAATAACGCTTCGGTTCCATTCGCCGCTCTTTCAATACCCATACCACATATGCAAACTACGAGATTCTCGTTTGAAACTTCTACAAGTAAGGGATGCTGATCGATATCCTCAACATTTTGGCCAAATTTCTCGAGAAACGGACGCGCTTCTCTAATAGTCGCAAATATGATCCCTATCATTGAATAATTCCTGCCGATCTCGCCATTTCTTCCAACTTGTTAATAGCTTCCATTCCTTTATCGCCTAGATCGTAAGTAAAAGAATTAACAAATGTTTTAATATGCCGATCGATAACTTGATCCTCCATTTCAATAGCCATTTTTTTGATATACGGCATTGCTATTTGAGGTGATGATTTGGATAGATCAAGACTTTGCTTAATTAACCCTTCGATCTTCCCATCCAATTCTTTTAGCAGATCAGATCTTATACCAACTGCTCCAAGTGGAATCGGCACCTTGGCAGTTTCCTCCCACCACACGCCCAAGTCGCATACTTTATAAAACCCTTCTTTTTCATAAAGGAATCGGCTTTCATGAATTACGACACCGCAATCGGCACGTCTAGAGTTCATCTCATTGAATATTTGATCGTATTGAACATAGGATTTATGCTTTGATCTCGGGCTATATAGCGAGAACAAAAGATTTGCGGTTGTTAATTCCCCCGGAAGCACGATCCGCAGGAACGGAAGATCGGAAGCCTTGATTTCTTTCTTCTTTGAGATCAATATCGGACCGCATCCAAAGCCCAAAGAATTTCCCGCCCTAAGCAACCCATATTTATCTTTCAATTTAAGCCAAGTGAAAAAAGACATTTTTGTTATTTCGTAAGTGCCGGCAATTGCATGCTTATTTAATGTTTCGATGTCGTGGTGATGAATTTCTATTTTGTGATCTTCAAGGACTATTTTCCCCGACATAATACCAAAATATGTGTAAGTATCGTTTGGACATGGAGAATAGGCGAAATTCAGCTGCATTATATTAATTATAATATATTTTTCGTCTAATAAGCAAATCGGAAACCAGCGACTAAATCCCGATGTGGGAATCGGGACAAGCGTCGCGGTTTCCGTGCTATAATACGCCATATGAACTTATTACACTCGATCATTTTAGGCGTCGTTGAAGGCATTACAGAATTTCTTCCCATTTCATCTACCGCGCATCTAGTCCTTACAGCAAACATTCTCAAGGTTGCCCAAAGCGAATTCGTAAAAAGCTTCGAGATAATGATTCAATTCGGGGCGATCTTGTCTGTAATAGTCCTTTACTGGAAACAATTTCTATTGGACTTAGAAAGTTTGAAGAGAATCATCGTCGCATTCATTCCAACCGCCATTCTTGGGTTCCTTCTTTATAAAATTATCAAAAAATATCTGATCAGCAGCGAGATCATTATAATTTGGGCGCTTCTTATCGGAGGCATCGTCCTTATCGCGTTTGAATTGTTCCATAAAGAAAAAGATACGGCTCACGACGATATTAGCACGATCCCCTATTCAAAATGTTTGGCGATCGGGCTTTTCCAATCGCTTGCAATGTTCCCGGGGGTGTCAAGATCTGCCGCGACAATAATCGGGGGTTTGGCTATAAATCTCAAGAGGCAAACAATAGTTGAATTCTCATTTTTACTTGCGGTACCAACAATGCTTGCGGCATCAGTTCTGGACATAGTGAAAAGCGGCAGCAGTTTCACGATGGATCAATTTGGCATCTTGGCGATCGGCTTCATCATTTCATTTATAGTGGCGCTTTTAAGCATCAATTTCCTAATGAACTTCATTAAAAAACATACCTTTATTCCGTTTGGAATTTATCGTATAATTATCGCGCTTATATTTATGGCTTCGATTTATTTAGTAAAATAGGAGAAAAAATGAAAAGATCAATTATCTGTTTAATGGTTATATTGTTAGCATTATCGACCGCATCATTTGCCGCAAAAACAGTTAAAACGCAACCTAGGAAATCTGCGATAATGACACAAATTGAGCTGAGGAATATTGTAGAAATTCAGCCTTCTGTTTGACGATGAATAACAGGAGGGGAATAAGATGGAATCAAAAGATACGGCAGGGAATCAAGTGGTGGCGGGGCCAAACTCTGATATTTTATACTTCGCGTCCATTCTTATCCTTGCGACGTTTTTCGTAATAGGCAGATCATTTTGTTAAGGTTCGTACTCAAAGAATGGCTCGGCCAGTGATTTTTCCTCCAACCAGCCCTTCGGCTCCCTCGATGGAACTCGGGACAGGTTCGCTCAGGGCAAGCCGCTCCATCTCTTTGATTATACCTAACTCTCCATAGGCGGGCAAGCACCATCGTGCAAATACGCATAGTAGATTTTCCATTTATCTTCTGTTAAAATATTAATATCTTACAAAAAACAAGGTATTCCCCGGTAGCGCAGTGGTAGCGCAGTTGACTGTTAATCAATTGGTCGCAGGTTCGAATCCTGCCCGGGGAGCCATTTTTTTGTACGGACCATAAAGGTTTATACCAATGGATATCTTTACAATAATAATCATTGTTCTCGGGCTTTGTTTATTTGAAATAATATCAAGCATCGATAACGCGATCATCAACGCCGAAATCCTTGCAACCATGGGCCAAAAAGCCAGAAGATGGTTCCTTGTCTGGGGAATCTTTATCGCGGTATTCGTCATACGAGGATTTCTTCCCTGGCTTATCATTTGGGCGGTCAATCCTTCCCTTGGGCCGATCAATTCCTTAATGGCTACATTCTCAAATGACCCGTCGGTCAAACATTCTATCGAGCAATCAGCCCCTATATTGTTGTCAGGCGGCGGTATATTCTTGGTTTTCCTGTTCTTGCACTGGCTTTTCCTTGAACCAAAACATTTTGGGCTCCCGCGGACCGAAAAGTTCTTCTTAAAACAAGGCGTCTGGTTTTACGCGATAGTATCTATTCTTCTTACTTTTGTTGTTTGGCAATCGTTAAATACAAACAAATTAATGGCCTTGGGAGCAACGATCGGATCGACCGCTTTCTTCATCACCCATGGGTTCAAGCAGAACGCCGAAGAGAACGAAAAAAAACTGTTAACCTCAAATCTGACGAATATAAGCAAAATATTCTATCTTGAGATAATCGACGCAACTTTTTCGATCGACGGAGTTCTGGGCGCATTTGCTTTTACACTTTCAATACCCTTGATCCTTTTAGGCAACGGCCTTGGGGCTGTCGTAGTAAGGCAGTTAACGATAAGAGGGATCGATAAGATCAAAAATTATGTTTTTTTAAAGAACGGCGCAATGTATTCGGTATTTGTGCTGGGAATAATAATGCTTGCTCGGTCATTTGGGCATGAAATACCCGAAATAATATCACCGTTGTTCACCATAGCGATAATCGGTTACTTTTTCGTAAAGTCGATCAATCCACACCCATGACCTTTATCTTCATGACCCCCATTGGGGCCAAAACTTCAAGCACATCGCCTTTTTTTGCTCCCATAAGCGCGCTTCCAACCGGAGTCGTTTCAGATATCTTCTTTTCTAAAGCATTAGCCTCAAGCTCTGAAACAATGGTATATTCCCTGACATCTTTTGTATCCAGTATCATGTACTTGACCTTTGACCCCCGAGAAACAATATCTTTTACTTTTTCTTCGTCTTCTACGATCTCCGCCATTTTGAGCCGCGATTCGAGTTCTTTTATTTTTGATTCGATAAGCGACTGTTCTTTGCGTGCTTCGTGATAGCCGGCATTTTCCCTCAAATCCCCCTGCTCTCTTGCCTCATTGACCGCCTTTGCGATCTCCCTTCTCTTGCCGGTCTTTAAATGCTTTAACTGCCTGCTTAATTCGTCATATCCTTTTTTAGATATCTGGTTGCCGCCCATATTCTAATCCCCTTCAAATTCTGTTTGCGCATAAACGGAATAGTCAGCTTGCTCCAATTTTTTTCGGCCTCCAATATCCGGGAGATCGACAATGAACGCCAATTCAACTATTTCTCCCTGAAGTTTTTTAACTAGGTTTGCGGCGGCAGTCGCGGTTCCCCCTGTTGCAAGAAGGTCATCAATTATCAGGACTTTTTGGCCTTTAATGATCGCGTCTTTGTGTATTTCAATTATATCCGTTCCGTATTCAAGCGCGTATTCTTCTTTAATGGTTTCAGCCGGAAGCTTTCCTTTTTTCCTTACAGGGACAAAACCTTTATTCAAAAGATAAGCCAAAGCCCCGCCTAAGATAAATCCTCTTGAATCGATACCCACTACGATATCGATCTCTTTATCTTTATATCGAATGTAGAAATCGTCAATACATAATTTGAGGCCGACAGGATCTTTTAGAAGAGTCGTGATATCGCGGAACATGATCCCTTTTTTGGGCCAGTGAGGAACCGTTCGAATTCTTGATTTAATTGACATTATTTGATCCTCGGGATAACCTTTATCAAAAGATTTTTCACTTTATCCGCATTATCCTTCATTCGCTCCAAAACCATTTCAAAAGTGACGGGAGCTTCATCGTCTTTCCAGCAATCGTAATCGGTAGACATTGCGATCGTTTGATATGGGATTCCTACTTCATTGGCAAGGATCACTTCGGGGCAAGTGGACATATTGATTATATCCGCGCCCCATTGGCGGAACATATGGCTTTCGGCTTTTGTTGAAAACCTGGGTCCCTCAATAGTAACAACAGTGACGTCGCGATTATATTTGTATCCAAATTCATCGCATGCCTTTGCCAATATTTCGGTCAAGTTCTCATCGTAAGGCTCGCTCATCGGTGTGTGGACTACTTTATCGTGGAAAAAAGTTAAATTCCTGTGGCGGGTAAAATCAATGAATTGGTTCGGAAACACAATATTTCCCGGTTTGACATCCTCTCTTAATGAACCAACGGCGGTTGCCGCGAGGATATGAGTACAGCCTTCTTCTTTAAGCGCCCAAATATTCGCTAGATAATTAACTTTGGTTGGCATGATGCCGTGGTCTTTTCCGTGGCGGGCAAGAATTACAACATCAACACCTTCGATCTTTCCGCAGGTCAAAGAAGAAGACGGCTGTCCATGCTTGTTATCGGCTTCTTTGGAAGCAGGATTTTTTAGTATTTGCGGATCATCGAATCCTGACCCGCCGATTATACCGATCTTTGGCATATATTTGTATTATAATATAACTCATGAACTTCAACAAACGAAAAAAAACCGGCAAGGATACTAGCTGGAATAAATCCGCAAGCTGGTACGATTCACTTGTGGGTGAAAAAGGTTCCGACTATCATCAAAATGTCATCATCCCAAATGCATTAAAACTTCTAAAGCCGCAAAAAAACGAAAAGATAATAGATATCGGATGCGGACAGGGAGTTTTTTGCAGAGAACTTCATACGCTGGGCATTAAAGTTCTTGGGATCGACGCTTCAAAGAATTTGATCGATGCCGCAAAAAAAAGATCACCGGAAATAAAGTATCTTGTTGCAAGCGCGCAAAACCTGAATATGTTCGAGAATAAAAGTTTTGATGCGGCAACAAGCATTATGGCCATGCAAAACATGGATCTTTTATTTGAAGTGATCCATGAAATGAGCCGCGTGATAAAAGTTAATGGACGCGCTCTCATTGTAATAAGCCATCCGGCCTTCAGGATACCAAGGCAATCCGGCTGGGGATTTGATGAAACCAGAAAAATACAGTACAGAAGAGTCGATATGTATTTATCGGAGAAAAAGATACCGATCCAAATGAACCCTGGATATGACCAATCGAAAATAACATGGACCTTCCACCGCCCAATATCAACTTACATAAATGCGCTTGGTCAAAATAATATGGCGATCGTTCGAATGGAAGAATGGACAACACACAGGAGAACCAATGAAAAAGTGGATAACCGCTCAAGAGACGAATTCCCGCTGTTTCTGGCTATACTTGCAAGAAAAATTTAATCATCAGTAACTCTCCCAATCGAGCAGATCTTTATCAAGCAAATTCTTAACAAATTGCGTACGGTATAGTATCTCAACTGCTTCAGCTCGAGTCAACATCCTTTTCGGCTCAAAAGCTTTCCCGCTCAAATACCCTAGCAATCCTGCTTTGAATGAGCCTGAAATGATCGATGAAGCCCAGTGCTTATCATTAATATCAGGGAACTGCCCTCCATAAGCTTCAAGCGGCACTTTCGCGAACCTAGAAATCATGGCAACGCCTTCGGCCCGCGTAATATTCCCATTCGGCCTAAAGGTCTTGTCGGTATAACCTTCGACAACTTTTGCCGCAGCGGCATCCGCTATAAACTTTGACGCCCAATGTTTGAACTTTATATCTATGAATTTAATTCCATTATTTTGGATTTTGCCATTTGGATTTGGAATTTCTGCCCGCATGAGCAGTGCAGCCATTTCGGCGCGAGTAATATTCCCTTCAGGCCTGAAACTTCCGTCAGGATATCCCGTAACAATATTAAGCATTGATACCAATGAAACCTGCTGCCTTGTCCAATAGCCCTCGGTAACATCCGGAAATGCCGCAAGCCTTAAAACGCGTAAAAGTTTCTCATCGGTTGGCTTGCCGGTCTTTGCTTTACTGGAATAACCTTTAATTGATATCTTGTTCTTGCCGATATTAACCGGAGCTTCTGCTTCAAATGAACCCAAAGTTGAGAATTGTACATTATTATTATTGATCTCAAGCGCCTGCAGATCCGATATTTTTCCTTTGATTTTTATTGATTGGTCAAAAGCGATATTCTTATCGCTCGGAGAATCTATTCTCATCCTATCTTTTTCCTTTGGCGCTTCAAGCTTCTTAAGCGGTGGAATATAAGAAACCGAAAAATATGAACTATCCAAATTGACCACTGGCAATGGATGATATGCATAATCGAACTTGAACCCCCCGTAATAGAACCCTACACCAAACGTTGGATACGATATTGCGACAACGCGGCCCGTGCCGTCATCGCCTGTTGTCTGGTCGATCCCAAGCCTTACAAAAAGCATATTATACGGGTTCCATTTGAATCCAAGATAATTAAGCCCTATATTCGGATTCCATTCAAGCCCAAGATGATAAGTTAACGGGGCCTTGCCTATCAGATAATTATCAAGGTCCGCAGCAAAAATAAGCTCCTGCTTCCTGAATTTCAACAGTGAATTTTCTTCTCCTAATAACGCCATGGTTGTCCCAAGCTTAAACAACGCGGGATATATCTCATAATGGCCGGACATATAAGTGATCTTCCCGCCCCATGAGGCTGGCAAGATGTCTTGCACAGCTATGCCAATTTTCATCGACGGAGAAAGCCGGTACATTGCCCCCAGATCGATCTCGTTCCCTGTCCCTGATGCCCCTGCGAGCCCGCCGCCGGACAATCCCGCATTGAACAGTTTATAATTAATGCCAACATCAATTTTGTCTGTCCATCCCAATTTAATAAATTTGCCGATAAGGCTGTCTGCGGTATTTGAATAATTTAAGATAAAGACGTTATTGTAATTATTGATGTTGGGCTTAGTAAAATCAACTTTGTAGATCGGATCCAGAGGATTTGAAGTTGCGTCAATAGTTGTGGCATAAGCTCCGCCAATATTATAACTTCCAAAGCCTAGGCCGATCACTCCGAAATTTGTGGAATAATACCCTGAAAGGGAAAGATAATTATACGCATCGAGAAATTTTGAAGACATTGACGATATCTGCCAATCGGTCTTTCTGGCAAGCCCGGATGGGTTGATAAAAATGCCGGAAGTGTCATCCGAGAGCCCAGCATATGCGCGGCCCATCCCTACTACCCTGGCATTTGGAGAACGAAGAGCGGGATCTGATGCTTCCACAACTGCAAAGGCTTTTGTCGAAAACATAACGATGATAATTAAAATTGCAATAATGATCTTGTTTATGCCCATAACGTTGTCTTAATCAATTATAACTGATATAATCATCAAGTTCAAATAAATAAAGAGGAGAAAAAAATGATTGCTGAAAGATCAGAGTATAAAGGCAAGCCGATGCTCGTGTTGAAAAGAAGCGAAGATGAAAAATTCCCTTTTTCGTTCGGATTGACCAAGGCGAAAATGATCCTCGAAAGCATCGAAGAGATTAAAAAATTCGTCGCGGAAGAAGATCAGCCCAAATAATAATCAGTAGCTTCAAAATCGATACAAATATCTTCCTTGCGCCAATGGCAGGTTGTACTGACCTTTCATTTCGATTGATAGCTCGTGAAAACGGCGCAAAATTCTGCTTCTTTGAAATGATCGATTCAAACTCCTTAATACATAGCCCGAACAAAGATCCTGACATAATAAATACAACTGAAGAAGACTTGCCTATTGCGGGACAATTGATAGGCTCTGATCCAGACGTTATGCTTAAGGCCGCGAAAATACTTGTTGAAAAGTTAAAGCTATCTTTCATGGATATTAACGCCGCCTGCCCCGTCAACAAGATGACAAAAAAGAAATCAGGCGCGCATCTTATTCGAGAACCCAAGCTTCTTTACAAAATAATTAAAAAGCTTTCATCGAACCTTTCTCTGCCGATAACAGTGAAGATCCGTATCGGCTATGAAAGCGTGGACTTAAAAGAAATAGCAACTATTGCAAAGAATTGTCAAAAGAATGGAGCCTCTGCCCTCTTTGTCCATGGCAGGACAAGGGCGCAAGGATATTCAGGCGAGATCGATTACAATGCGATCAAAGTTATTAAAGAAAGCGTAACAATTCCTGTTTTTGGCTCGGGAAATATATTGTCCCCCGAAAATGCAAAATCAATGCTTAATAAAACCGGATGTGATGGAATTCTCGTCGCTCGTGGAGCTCTTGGAAGGCCATGGATATTTAAAAGTATCGATGCTTATCTAAAAACGGGAGCAGTTATTCTGGAGCCAAATATCGAAACAAAGAAACTAACGCTAAAAAAACACCTCTATTATATCGATAAATACAAAAAGAAAACTTTCTGTAAAATTGGATTCATGAGAAAAATGGCTATCTGGTACATGAAATCTTTCCCGCACGCGGCAAGGATCAGGGGAGAGATTAATAATGCCCAAAGCATGGAAGAACTTTTTTCGATCGTTGATTCGGCTAAAGACCTTTCCCCAGTGATCTAAAATTAATACAGTTTTGCCTGACTTCTTTATTCTTTACTGCGCCGCACTTGTTTAATTTAATAATATACATATCCAAAGGATAATCGAAATCGTCATAGAATTCATTTTTATTTCTCAAGATATCGACTTTCCAATATTTCTTGCCTTTAAATGTCGTATATCCCGATCCTCCGAAAGTATCGGCAACTTCAAGCGTTGTGGTCTTAAATAATTCCGGGATCATGATCACGCTTCCTCCGGGAAGGAAGTTAAGAGCCACAAAGTCGCCAAGGCGTTTTCCATTTTTTGAAACTCTTCTGTAGCGGCCTGTGTCGCTCCAAAGATGCGCGTAATAAGTTGATGCGATTATCTTAACTTTTTCGTATTTGCTATAAGGCAATCTTTCTTTTGCAATCTCTTCAGCAGCGATTGGTACAGATAATATGCAAAGGCCTATAATGGCCCAAGTTGCCGGCCTCATTATTTCCCGATAGCTTGATCGGAATCGATAAGCAATACAGCTGATGCAATAACGGTTGTCCAAACGCCTCTCTGTCCTATAGCGCTTTGGGTGATATTTGTCGTTCGAACTATTTCGTTCGATAATTTCCATGACTCTTGGCGCTCATCCCAGCTGGCGTTTTCGTCAAATGGAAGGCCGAGAGTTGTTGCTAGCATTTGAGCCGCCATATCTTCCGCGTAATCACCGCATTCTTCGTCTGTTAGTCCTGATGCGTGATGTTCGCTCAAATATCCGTATGAATTAGGATCGGATGGAATGGCCATGCCGACAGATGATGATATTAATCTGTGCGGTTCGTTTGTTTCGTTGCGGGACATGACAATAAATGCTATCTGGCCAGGCTTTATAAGTTTAACGCCTTGTTCTTTTGAAATCAATTTGCAGCCTGGCGGGAAGATTGAAGATACCTGCACGTAGTTTACGGCTTGTACTCCTGCATCGCGAAGCGCCATCTCAAAGCTTGCTAATCTTTCTTTGTGGCGTCCAACGCCTTTAGTTAAAAATATTTTATCTGGTACAAATCCTGACATGTTTGGATATTATACAATACTTAGTTTGAGACGGCAAATTTTAAAGCGCCTTCGGGATATGTAGCATCATAATAACTGATATAGACCTTGCCGCTGCTGTCAACCTTGATAGAACTGCCGACGCCAACATCTTTTAATGTGTATTCGGTATGAACAGTCGATGTCGCAAAGCTACCTGAAGAGTTAGTGGCATATTTTAATGATTTACCAGATAAAATAAAAAATATTATCGGAACAAATAATTGTTTAACCGGCTTCATTCTTAGAAGAAATTATAGCACTATTTTCGATTTCTTAGAAATATATTGTAGCGCCGGCCTGGCTGAAATTAACGTATGCGTTCATCCAGTTATTTTGCCCGCTGCTATTTTTGTATTTAATTCCGGTCAGGGCCACGGAGCCTATCTCAAAATGCGCGCCCAACCCTATCGTATCGGTGAACATTGTGTGGGTTCCGATCCCGAAGATAAAGCCCTGCAATCCGCCGGCAAAAGAGCCTGCAGGTTATTGTAATCAAAAATAAAATGCGGCCCTACGTTCAGGTTCGGTCCTATAGGATAATATAAGGAGGTTTCATTGCCGATACCGATATGCCGATCGCTGTTTATGGTCCCGACGTATATTGAATCTGCGTTGTCCAAAAGCGAAATGCTCATCGCATCCACAATAAGATCGCTCACAATCGTCCCGCCAAGAAATGGGAATTTTATTGCATGGCACGGAATAGGCATCAGAAAAGTAAAGCAGGCTATTGCACAGAAAACTAAAATGCTTTTTTTCATTTCATCACTCCCATGACCGCATTTTAGTATAACAAGCCGATCGAAACAAGCGATTTAAAAAGGCACTAACTAATTAGGATTACTCGCCTAAGACCTTAACAACGATCCGTTTCTTGTGGCTCGAATGGAAGTTGCGCCTGCCTGCCGGCAAGCAGGTCTCGAATTATGCGAATCTTTCAAAATATTTCAAATTGCGCGAATTGGGCTTCGATTAATTAGCGACGATTTCCCATTCGATTTGACGATTATTAGGCGGGCTGACGAATATGCGCGTCTAGTTTATGGCCAACTTTATCAATTTTATCTCCCAGCTCTCTGGCAACATCTTTAAGTGTGCTGGCCACAAATTTGATTGTATCATTAGTATCTTTGATTTCACCCTTTAATTCACTTCGTATTTCTTGCATTTCTCTTCTTAATATTTGATGCCCTTCTGCAACCGCTCTAAAATCGCATCTGATTCCCTCAAGCAAGATTTCCGTTCTTCGTACTTCTTCTGTCATAGCCTTTTCTCCTTCGGGGTGATGATTTATTCTACACCCACAACAAGGTTATAGCAATTAGCATGCCACGGTTGGGCTCGAATGGGAGTGGCGACTCGAATTTTGCGAATATTTCGAAATATCTCGAATTGCTCGAATTAAGGATTAATTGTATTTATTCGTGAAATTCGTGAAAACTCGGGAAATTCGATTAATTAGCGACGCCTATCCCATTCGTGATCTATCTAAACAAACCCCATCTTCTTCCTCGGTTTTTTCTCGGTTACGATCATTTTCTCGATCGTTTTAATTATTAACCCGATCTCAACATCGTGCTGATCGACTTTATGCTTGAGCTCCCTAAAAAGATAAGTCAGGTCTTTGTTTTTTGTAATAATTTGTCTAAGTTTAACAAAGGCACGCATAATGACAATATTGACCTCAACCGCCTTCTTACTTCGCAAAATAGAAGACAACATCGCAACTCCTTGCTCGGTAAACATCCTTGGAAGCTTTCGTGTTCCTCCCCAACCTGATCTATTATTTTGTGGCTTCATTTTTGATGTTCCAAAATGGAACATCAAGTTGTCGAATTCGTTTTCATTTAATTGGAACATAAAATCTTTAGGGAATCTGTCCAAGTTGCGGCTTACCGCTTTATTCAAGTCTCTAGTTTGAATATCATAAAGCTCCGCCAAATCCCGATCTATCATCACCTTTTGCCCGCGAAGAAAATATATCTTCCCTTCGATCCTCTCAACCGGTATCAAATTATTCATGATCACACCTCTATTAGACTTTAAGCAATTATCAAGCCAATCCTCTGTTCATAGTCGCAGATTGCGACCAGTTGTTTTGCTTCACTTTTCGTCAGTTGAAACATAAAATCGTCAAAATAATTCGAGAAATTTGCGAAAACTCCGGAAATTCGATCAATTAGCGACGCCGATCCCATTCGAATTTATTCGAATTTTGATATATAATATCCTCATGAACAAAATTATAGAAAACATTTATTCTCGCCGAGCGATAAGATCATTCTTAGACAAACCTATCCCTGAAGATCTGATCCAAGAGATCATCAATGCCGGCAATATGACGCCATCAGGCTCAAATATGCAGCCTTGGAGATTTGTTGTAGTACAAGATAAATCTTTCAGAGAAAAACTGGTTAAAGCAGCAATGCCTAAATATAAGAACTACATGGAAGCGGCGTCTGATGCTTTTAAAGAACGAAGAAAAAAAGTTGACGAAGTAACAACGGATTCCATTTACTATTCGGCACCATTAATTATTTTTGTGATCGGCACCAAAGGAATTACAGTTGATCTTGATTGCCCAATGGTTTGCGAAAATATGATGCTTGCGGCAAGATCGCTTGATATAGGAAGTTGCTGGGTGCTGTTCGGATCGTTCCCCGTCAATGATGAAGAAATAAAGAAAGCGCTAGAACTAAAAGATGGAGAAAAAGTATACGGCCCTATAATATTTGGGTACCCAAAAGACGGATTTCCACAAACCCCCGACAAAAAACCTCCGATTGTTAAAAGAATTTAAATCTAAAGCTCGAATCCCGAAACAATATATTAATTTATAAATTAAAATATTAAATTATATTTGAATTTGTTTCGTCATTCGGAATTAAATATTAATAATAAATGAAAAAGCCTCTCCGATTTCTCGAAGAGGCTTTCATATAATCCGGCAGCGTTCTACTCTCCCTCAGACCGAAGGTAAGAAGTACCATTGACCCTGAGAGGCTTAACGACCGTGTTCGGAATGGGAACGGGTGTGACCCTCTCGGTATGGCTACCGGAACTTGATATACAAGAATTAATTCCTCGCCTGAATTTCGATTTATTAGTACTGGTCAGCTCACGCATTACTGCGTTTACACCCCCAGCCTATCAACCACGTAGTCTACATGGAATCTAAAACGAAACCTAATCTTGTGGAGGGCTTGGCACTTATATGCTTTCAGCGCTTATCCCGTCCAGACATAGCTACCCAGCGTTTGCCATTGGCATGACAACTGGTACACTAGAGGTCTGTTCTTTCCGGTCCTCTCGTACTAGGAAAAACTCCACTCAAGTTTCGAACGCCTGCACCGGATATGGACCGAACTGTCTCACGACGTTCTGAACCCAGCTCACGTACCGCTTTAATGGGCGAACAGCCCAACCCTTGGAACCTGCTCCAGCTCCAGGATGCGACGAGCCGACATCGAGGTGCCAAACCGC